>JADGHA010000414.1 GCA_019689695.1 Micromonosporaceae bacterium
GGGCCAAGGCCTGGATCGGGTACACCTGGTCGGCGTAGCAGCTGATGTGGCTGCGGTACCAGGGCAGCAGCCCGGCGCCGGTCGCGTGGGGGAACAACGGGCTGCCGGGCACCTGGCTGGCCAGCAGGCGTCGCCGCGCCCGTTCCAGCGCTGCCTCGACATCCACCAGCTTCCTCATCGCGGTGAGCGCCGCCAGCACCCAGGCCGCCTCGACGACGTACTGTGGCCGGTCACCGTCGTCGATCTCCCGCAGGCGCGTCAGCGCCGGTGGCAACACCGACTGGTTCGCCTCGGCGGCGGCCCAACAGACCAGCGCGACATCGCCGAGGTTCCGGGTCTGCGGCAGCCGCTTGACGAGCAACTCGACGAACTCGCCAGTGGTCCGGCCGCCCAGGATCCGCCGCTGGTCGTCCGCGTCGAGAAACTGGCTGCCGAGGGCGACGATGGCCGCGTATCGCGTGCTCGATCCGCGCAGCTCGGCTGAGGACGCGCGGATGCTGGCCGCGCCGTCACCGTTGCTTCCACCCGTGTCCGCGGCCCTGGTGAAGGCGAACTCCTCCCTGTCGCTGCGGTACATCAGGGGCAGGCCGCGTAGTGCGAGCGCCACGAGGCGGTCCACAAGGGCGCTGGCCTGCGCACTCACCTCGACCCGCAGTCGGCCCGAGGTCATCGGCGGGCCTCACGGCAATGACACGTGGCCACCGGGACCGCTGGACTCAACGACACCACGCCCCCTTCCGCTGGTCCGCGGCCGTCCCCGCCGGCCTCGTGGTGGACCGGCTGACAAGGTCCCAGAACACCTTGGCTGACGGCCTGCTGCAGACTACCGACCGCGCTGGCCGGGATGAAGACGCCTGCTGTCCCGCGCTGAGACGGATTGCTGACAGTTTCTCTGCGCTTTCGCGCCGACTGCGAACCATTCGGCCGTTGCGGGTGGCAGGTGGTAGCCCAGACATCGGCCGATGGGCCGATGACAACGCGGTAGCGAGCCGAGCGGATTGCCGATCGGACGACGGTGAGCGGCCGAACGGTCAGCGCACGACCGAGGGGGACCATGCGTCACGGAGGAAAATGGTGGGTTTGCCGGTTCCGTCCGCCGGGACTGTCCACACGTCACTGGACGCGGCGGCCGTCCCCGCTCTGGGAACTCCGTACAGCACGTGTGCGTTGTCCAGCCATTCCAGCTGATCGTCCACATTGCGGGTTTCCGCGAGCATCGTTTCGGTGTGTGTACGCAGGTCGAACACCGCGATGCGCCACTGCCCGGCCGGGAGGGCGCCACGCTTCTTGAAGGCGATCCGGGTGCCGTCTGGGGACAGCGAGGGGCACTCCACGTCCTTTCGCAGACCGGTGAGCGTTCTTGCGGACAGACTCCCGCGGACCAGCCAGGTCCTGCCACCCGAGGCGGCCGTGGCGTAGAAGGTGTCGTCATCGGCGGCGAACGTGACGCCCCATATGTTCTTGTCCGCCGCTGCCACCACCCGGCCGTCCACCGACAGTTCGAATGTCTCCAAGTCGCCGAGCTGCCTGCCACTCGTGGTGGTGACGAGAGTGCGCGTGGAGAACTGGCCCGGTTGAGCGTAGGAGTCGCCGTGGACGAAAGCCGTGGTCGCGGCCAACGTGCCGTCCGGCGACAGGCGGGCACGGCTGGGCAGGCCGGCCAGAGGCAGGGTGAGCCTGGTTGACCAGTCGGCGCCGAGCAGGAGGGTGCGGTATGTGGTGACCAGGCCACGCTCGGTGGTGAGGCACACCGCCAGGCCGCGCCGGGCGTGGATCCGGTCGCAGGAGGCCGTCGTGAAAGCGCGCGGACCATCCGGCTCGGACAGTGGGACGACCGCCACCCGCCCGTAGGTCTCGCCGGAAGCGGTGCTGCGAAAGACCAGGTGCGGCTGGCTCTGCACCCGGGACAGGCCGGTGGTGGGGACCGCGGATGCCGCGGTGCTCGCCAACACCTGCCGGTGGCGCACGTGCAGCACGTAGCCGGTCGCTCCCGCCGCCGCCACGGTGACCACGGCGATGAACGCGACCATCCGGCCGCGAACGCCAGCCATCAGACCACGCCTTCCGTCGGTGTCGCGGCGGCCTCCGGCACGGCCCGCGCACCGGCCGCCCGGACCGCCGCGTCCACGTGCCGCAGCAGCCACGCCGCGAGCGCGACCGCCGCGGCCAGCAGGGCGGCCAGCAGCAGGACGGCGTGCTGCCGGCCCAGGGTGACCCAGAGCGTACCGAACAGCACCGACGAGGCGAACCGGGCCAGCGCGACAGCGGTCTGCGCCGCCGCGATCACGCTGCCCCGGGCCTGCCCCGGCGCCAGCCGGCTGACCAGCGCCGGCAGCACGCCATCGGTCGCGGCGTAGAAGGTCCCCAGCAGCAGGAGACTGGCCACGGTCCACACCGCGCCGGCGAACGGCCCGCCCGCGGTGAAGTAGCTGGCCAGCAGTGCCACGTGCCCGCCCACCAGGACCCTGGCCCGGCCGATCCGGTCGGCCAGCCGGCCCAGCGGCACGGCGAGCGCCAGGTAGGCGGCGTTGGTGCCGACGTACAGCAGCGGGAACAGCTGCGCGGCAAGGTTGTCGCGCTCCCGCAGGGACAGGTACAGGAAGCCGTCGCCGACCGTCAGCAGGCCCAGCAGCGCCGCGGCGACCAGCGGGCGGCGCAGCCGCGGCGCGGCCAGCTCGGCCAGCAGGCGGCGTGGGGAAAGGCGACCGGCGGGTTCCGGCTCGATCCGCGGGTTCGGCACGAACAGCGCGATGACCGCGACCCCGGCGAGGGCGAAGGCGAAGGACACCACGAACACCGAGCGGTAGCTGCCGGGCACCACGAGCAGCAGCGCGAACGCGGCCAGCGGGCCGGCCGCGGCGCCGACGGTGTCCAGGGCGCGGTGCACCCCGAAGGACCGACCCAGCGTCGCCGGATCCGACACGCTGGCGATCAACGCGTCGCGGGGCGCGGTGCGCAGCCCTTTGCCCAGCCGGTCAGCGGTGACCACGCCGGTGATCGCCGCCAGACCGTGCGCGGGCAGCATGGCGATCCGGCTCACCGCCGACACCCCGTACCCGATGGTGGCCACCCATTTCGGCTGGGCTGTCCGGTCCCCGAGGTAGCCGCCGAGGATCCGGACCAGGGCGCTGACGCCCTGGTACAGGCCGTCGACGAAGCCGTACGCGAGCAGGCTCAGCCCCAGTTCGGCGGTGAGGTAGAGGGGGAGGACGGCGTTGACCATCTCCGCAGAGACGTCGGTGAGCAGGCTGACCACGCCGAGCAGCACGACCGTCAAGGCGATCCGGCGGGGTGGTCCGGTGCCCGGAGTGGCGCCTGCCTCGCTCGCCGGCCGGTCCCGGACTGAGATGTACACCAAACTCTCCCTGTGCGCCGCGGACGGTACGGTAACAGCATCACGGTCCCGCTTTGCCGGCCGAACCCTCTGGTCCGGTCGGGTTCTTGACCCGAAAGGACGGCAAGATGGACATCCGGGTGGCCGCCAGCGCAGACGTGGACGAACGCGCGCGGGTGGGCGAAGGAACATCCATCTGGCACCTGGCCCAGGTGCGCGAGCACGCGGTGATCGGCGCGAACTGCATCATCGGCCGCGGCGCCTACGTCGGGCCGGGCGTGCGCCTGGGCGACAACGTCAAGCTGCAGAACTATGCGCTCGTCTACGAGCCGGCACAACTCGGCGACGGCGTGTTCATCGGGCCGGCCGCGGTCCTGACCAACGACGAGTACCCGCGCGCGGTCACCCCGGACGGCCGGCTCAAGACCGGCGCCGACTGGCAC
>JADGHA010000415.1 GCA_019689695.1 Micromonosporaceae bacterium
TCGCTGCACGGGCCGGGGCCAGCGGCTACATCGCCGGGCGGGCGGTGTGGGGCGACGCGGTGGGCAACCTGCCGGAGGCCGAGCGGCTGCGCGGGCTGGCGCGCGCCGGAGAGCGGCTGGACACCCTGACCGCGATCGTCCGGGCGAACGGCCGCCCGTGGCAGGAGGCGATGCCGGTGGACGCGGCGATCGCCGCGTTCCCGCCCGACTGGTACGAGGCGTACGGGTCGTAGGCGGGGTGGCCGCGGCAGGGGCGCGGTCGGTGGCGGTGCGTGGTCGGTGGCCGTGCGGGGCGCGGCCGGCGGCGGGTGCGGGCGCGGTCGGCGACGTCGCCGGGCTGGCGAGCCAGTAGGGTGGACAACGATGTCAAAGGAGGACCGGGTTGCTGGTCGCGACCCCGAACATCGCGGTTGACCGCACCGTACGCGTGTCCGAGCTGCGGCCCGGCCATGTGATGCGCCCCGCCCGCGCAGTGGTGACCGCGGGTGGCAAGGGTCTCAACGTCGGCCGGGCGTGGCACGCGCTGGGGGCCGGCGAGCGCGCGACGCTGGTCGGCTTCCGCGGGCGGACCGACGCCGATCTGCTGGACCGGCTGTTCGCGGCAGAGCCGGTGCACTTCATCGGGGTGGATGTCCCGGGAGAAGCCCGGGTGGCCACCATCTACCTGGAGCAGTCCGGCCGGGTGACCGTGCTCAACGAGCCCGGTCCCGAGCTGACCGGCGACGACTGGGCGCGGTACGAGCGGGCGGTCGCCGCGCAGCTGGCCACCGGCCGGCACCGGACGCTGGTCTGCGCCGGCAGCCTGCCACCGGGGGCGCCGGACGACGGGTACGGCCGGATGGTCCATATTGGCCGCCAGGCGGGCGTTCGGGTGGTGGTGGATGCCTCGCGCGCCGCGCTCGCCGGTTGCCTCGGTGCAAAGCCCGACCTGGTGACGCCGAATCTCGCCGAGGCCGAGTCCGTCCTGAATGGATCTGCGGCCGGGGGATCCGATGTCGAGGCGGTGGACGGCGCTGGGCTGGACGCGCAGCGACGCGCCAGTGCCGCGGTCCAGGCACTGTGCGAGCGCGGTGCGCGTCGCGCGGCGGTCACCGCGGGGGCCGCCGGAACGGCGTACGGCGATGCGGAGGCAGTGGTGTGGGTGCCTACGCTTAGAGTCGCTGTGGTGAACCCGATCGGTGCCGGCGACGCGTTCGTGGCCGGGCTGGTGCACGCGCTGGAAGGCGGTGCCAGCGGGGTGGCGGCGGCCACCTTCGCGGTGGCCACCGCGACGGCGTCGGTCGAGCAGGAGCTGGCGGGCGGGCTGGACCCCAGGCGGGTACGGGAAATCGTCAGACAACTGAGCGGGGGCGGTGAAGTCATGACCGAGCGCGTGCGCGAGGGCGCAGCCAGTGGCACGTCCGGGCTGCCCGCCGCGAGCCGGGCCACCCGGGAGCAACCGTGACCGGGCGGCGGCCGACGTTGAAGGACGTCTCGGTGCTGGCCAGCGTGAGCATCAAGACCGTCTCCCGCGTGATCAACAACGACCCGGCGGTGGCGGCCGGCACCGCACGGCGCGTGCAGGCGGCCATCGAGGAGCTGGGGTTCCGGCCGGACCCGGTGGCCCGCTCGCTGCGGGTGGGCCGCGACGACGCGGTGGGCCTGATCGTGGAGAACATCGCCGACCCGTTCATGTCGGAAGTGACCTGCGCGGTGGAGGAGGTCGCCCGCGAGCGCGGCATGTTCGTGGTGATCAGCAGCGCCGGGTACGCCCCGGAGAACGAGCGGGTCGTGGTCGGCGGGCTGGCCAACCGCCGGGTCGCCGGGCTGATCCTCACCCCGACCTCCGGCGACCACTCATACCTGGCCGCGGAGCGGCTGCGGTTCCCGGTGGTCTTCGTGGACCGGCCGCCGATCCAGTACGACGCGGACACCGTGGTGGTGGACAACGAGGAAGGCGCCCGGGTCGCCACCGCCCACCTGATCAACCACGGGCACCGGCGGATCGCGTTCGTCGGCGACCGGCTGCACATCTACACCACCCGCCTGCGGTACCAGGGCTTCCGGTCCGCGATGGCCAGGGCGGGCCTGCCCGTCGACGAGCGGCTGGTCCGGGTGGACGCGGTCGGCCCGGAGAACTCCGCGATCGCGATGACCCAGCTGCTTGAGCTCGCGGACGGCCCGACCGCGGTGCTGTCGGCCAACTACCGTTCCTCGCTGGGCGTCGTCCGCGCGCTGCACCAGAGCCGGCGGACGGACCTGGCCCACGTCAGCTTTGACGACTTCACCGGCGCCGAGTCGCTCGATCCGCCGGTGACCGTGATCTATCAGGACCCGCGGCGGATGGGCCGGCAGGCGGCGAACATGCTCTTCGACCGGATCAACGGGGATACCAGCCCGCCCCGCCGGGTGCTGCTCCCGGTGCGGCTGATCGTGCGCGGCTCCGGCGAGCTGCCGCCGCCGGAAAACGCGTAGCGCGACCGCGACCGCGGTCCACACAATTGCTGCCGTGATCGCACCTTGCCTGCACCGCACGCCTACCGTCCCGCCGGCGGACGGAGCGCGCCGACAGCAGGTCGTCCAAGGGCGGATCACAACCCCGCCAAGGGCGTGAGCGAGGCCCTGGTCGCGGGGCTGCTCGCCGGGTACGGCGTGGCTGTGCCCGTGGGCGCCATCGCGATCCTCGTCATCGGGCTGACCGCCCGCACCTCGCTCAAGGTGGGCGTGGGCGCGGCGCTGGGCGTGGCCTCCGCGGACGGGCTGTACGCGGCCGCCGCGGTGGCCGGTGGAGCCGCTCTGGCCGACCTCATCGAGCCGGTCGCCGCGCCGCTGCGCTGGGTCGCGGCCGCCGTCCTCGCCGTCCTCGCCGTCCGGACCGCCGTCTCCGCCGTTCGCCATCACCGCGATCCGGCCGCGCCGGCGCCCCGCTCGGACGTCGGCCTGGGTACGCCCGGCCGGGCATACCTGGGACTGCTCGGCCTGACCCTGCTGAACCCGATGACCGTCGTCTACTTCGGCGCGCTGGTGCTCGGCCGGCAGGCCTCCGACGGGCTGAGCACCACCGGCGAGGGTGTGTTCGTGGTCGCCGCCTTCGCCGCCTCGGCGAGCTGGCAACTGCTCATCGCCGCCAGCGGCAGCCTGGTCGGCCGCGTCTTCACCGGGCCGCGCGGCCGGCTCGCCACCGCGCTGGCGTCCAGCACGGTCATCCTCATTCTCACCGCCCGCCTGCTCGTCGCGGCGTGACACCCGGTCGCGCGGCGCCTCGGCGCGGCCGGACAAGCCTCCCGCCGGAGGGCGCTATCCCCGGCGCGCCTGGCCTTCGGCCGGAAGGGTCGGGCGGGGCGTGTCTGGGCGCAGGCGCACCTTGGTGATGGCCCGCCCGGTGACCTCGACGACCTCGGCGGTGAAGCCGGGCAGGCGGACGGCCTCGCCCGCGGTGGTCGGAATGTGGCCGAGCCGGGCGAGCAGCAGCCCGGCGACCGTGGTGTAGTCGCCTTCGTCCTCGGCGGGCAGGTCGATGCCGATGTCGGGCAGGTCGTGGATGGGGAAGCCGCCGGCCAGCAGGAGGGCGCCGTCCGGCTCCCGGACCACCGCCTGCACGTCGCGGTCGGTCTCGTCGTAGATCTCCCCGACGATCTCCTCGACCAGGTCCTCCATGGTGACGATGCCGTCGGTCGCGCCCCGCTCGTCGACCACCAGGGCGAACTGCTGCCGCTGCTGGCGCATCTGCCGGATGGCGTCGGTGACGTGCAGCGACTCGGGCATGAACAGGGGCCTGTCGCTTATAC
>JADGHA010000416.1 GCA_019689695.1 Micromonosporaceae bacterium
ACTCGACCAGGGGTACGCCGAGCAGGTGTTGCGACTGTGCGGACAGCTGGCCCGGCAGGTGCACGCGGTGGACCCCGCCCTGCTACCCGAGCTCGGTACTGCCCGCGCTGGTCACCGAATTCGCGGCACGTACCCGCCCGAGCGCCCAGCAGATGCGCGCCGAGGGCCGGCTGATGCCCGGCGTCCGGGAACTACGTGCTGTCCGGCCTGCTGCACTGCGGCATCTGCCAGCGGCGCATGATCGGCAGCTTCAACAACGGCCGCAACCACTACCGCTGCACCTACGCCGCCGAGTACGCCGACGCCAACCGCATCGCCCACCCCCGCAGCGTCTACGTCCGCGAGGACCACATCCTCGAACAACTCGACCCATGGCTCGCGCGAGCCTTCTCACCCAGCCGGCTCACCGCAACTGTCCAGGCCATGGCCGACGCGCAACACGACGACGTCGACCAGCAAGCGATCAGAGCAGCACGGGAAACCCTCGCCACCTGCACCACTCGACTGGACCGCTACCGCGCCGCTCTCGACAGTGGCGCCGACCCCACCGTCGTCAGCCGCTGGATCGCCGACGTCCAAGCCGAACAGGTCACCGCCGAGGCTGCCCTGCGCCGCCTCACCGACGCCGGACCATGAGCCCGGACGAGATCCACCGCGTCGTGGAAGCCCTGGGAGACATCACTGCCGTGCTCCGCGACGCCGACCCCGCCGATAAGGCATTGATCTACCGCGAACTAGGGCTGGCCCTGACCTACCGGCCGACGGCCCGCACGGTATCCGCTCAGGCAACCCCAAGTGGATCATGTACTAGATGGTGTCCGAGGGGGGACTTGAACCCCCACGCCCTTAACGGGCACTAGCACCTCAAGCTAGCGCGTCTGCCATTCCGCCACCCGGACCTACGCGTCCACGGTACCCGGTCAGCCGCGGAACGGTCGCCGTCCACTAGCTGCCCGGCGGGCCGCACGGGCCACTACTGTACACCGACCGATCCGATCATGCACAGGGCCGCGGGGAGCCCGTGGGCTGGCGCGTGATCCGCCGGCCAGGCAGCATGACGGAGTGCCGCAACCCACACAGCTGACCGCCATCCAGCAGAACGCCCGGGCGCTGCGCAGCAACGGCGACCTCGCCGGCGCCCGCCTCATGCTCGAGCAAGGGCTGGAGCTCGCCAAGGCCACCCTCGGCGAGGACCACCCGGACGTACTCTCCACGGCCCACCTGCTCGCCGGCATGCACCGTGAGGCGGGCGAGCCCGCCGCGGCACGGCGGGTACTGGAGGAGGCGATCGCCGCCGGTCAGCTGCGGTACAGCGACGGCGAACCGCTGATGCTCGCCCTCTCGTACACGCTGGGTACGGTCGCCGACGAACTGGGCAACCGGCACGAGGCGCGGCGCAACTTCAGCCGTGTGGCCACCGCCGGGCCCGCGGTGCTCGGCGAGGATCATGCCTGGGTACGCGCAGCGCGCGACTATCTCGCCGGAAGCGCCACCCTCGGGTCCGCTCCCCCGGCTGCGCCTCCGGGCCCGCCGAGCCCGCCGCCGACGAGCCCACCCAGCACGGCAGTCCCGCCGACCCCGCCGGCCGCAGCGGTCCCGCCACCGTCGGGCGGGTCGCCAGCGGCGGGTCTGTCCCCGGTCGCCTCACCGGCATCACCGAACCCGCCGGCTGCGTCGGCGCCGCCGAGCCAGCCGATCGCGCCTGTGTCGTTCCAGCCCGCCGAGCCTCAGCCGGTGGCACCGTCATATCAACCCATCTACCAGACGTCTGGGTACCAGCCATCACAACCAGTACAAGCGCCGCCAAACACCCCGCACCGGGCATTCAGCCCGGGAGCCAGCATCAGCCCCACGCCGGCGCCCGCCCGGCAGCAGGCCCCTGAGCCACCACCGGCGCGCCGCAGCCGGGGGGCCACGGTGGCTGCCGCCATCGCCGCTGCGGCAGCGGTACTCGCGGTCACGGTCGCCGCCGTCGTCGTCCTGACCGACCGAAGGGACGCGAACCCACCTTCTCCGCAGGGCCAGGACGCGTCGACCGCGCCCTCGTCCGCCCCGCGCGCCCTTCCCCCGCAGCGGGTCCGAGTCAGTGCCGACGGTGGTGTCGTGACGGTCACCTGGGCCGATCCGTCGGGTGGCACCGCACCGTTCATCATCGCCGGTGCCCGGGCGGGCGAGCAGCAGCGGGCCATGGGACAGGTTCCCGCCGGCACGACCAGGTACCAGCTGAACGGGCTGAACGCCCGGCTCGACTACTGCTTCGTGGTCGTCGCGGTCTACTCGGCCGACGAGCTCGTCCCCTCCGAACGGGTCTGCACGCAACGCTCCGCCGAACCGAGCGACATCGGCGGCGACGACGCCAGCGGCTCCGGCGGATAGTCCACAAGCTGAACTCGCCGGTGACCAGCGACAACCGTACGTTATCCACAGCCGGCCACGGCAGTTGTCCACAGTCGTCGGAGGCGGGGCCGCGGGCGAGCGGGTGAAGCCCTATGATGGCACGCGGCTTTTGGGAGGAACGCCGACGACGCGCGACGACACGGGACGTGCGACCGCGCGCTGGGGGAGGACGGCCAGCTGTGGTGACCACTGTGGAGCGCAGCACCGGGCAGGCAGGGCAGGACGGCGGACGCAAGAAGAGGCCGAAGGGCCTCGTCGTCACTATCAGTGTGGTGGTGAGCCTGGTCGCCGCCATGGGCCTGACCCTGCTCGGCCTCGGCGTGGCCGACGACGCCGTGGCCAACTTCGACGCCAGCTCCTGGCTGTGGAGCTCCACGAAGAGCGAGATGGCCCGGGTCAACGGGGTCACCAGCCGGGTGGACACCCGGCTGCAGGTGCCCTCCGCGCAGGGGCACACCATGCAGGTCGCCCAGACCGACCGGTACCTCATCCTGCGCGACCTCAACACCGGCCAGGTGAGCGCGATCGACCTGGCGACCCTGCAGGTCTCGGCGACCATGCAGACCACGAAGGGGTTGGGGGTGAGCGTGGCGCTGTACAAGGACGCGGCGTTCGTCATCGACGCCGTGCAGGGCATGGTGCGCCAGCTCGACCCGCGCACGTTGGCGCCGATCGGCGAGCCGGTGCACTACCCGCCCGGCATCACCGGCGGCGTCTTCGACGGTGACGGTCGACTGTGGATCGGGGTGCCGGGCGAGGGCACCGTTTCTGCGGTAACGCCGGCACCGCTGCCCTCCGGGGACGCGGCCGGCGGTGCCGGCGGCGGGTTGAGCCCGAAGCTGGTGCAGACCCTCGACATCACCGCGCCCAGCCACGAATTGGTCATCTCCGCTCTGGACGATGGCGTGGCCGTGCTGGACCGGACCACGAGCACGCTCACCACGTTCCGCGGCGACGCGCAGCGCACCATCCCACTCGACCTGGCCGGCCTCGGCGCGATGCCCAACCGCACCAACGGCGCCGACGTGCCGGTCACCGTGGTGGACGACCGCCACGTGTACGTGGTCAACGGCGACGTGGTCCACGACTTCACGGTCCCCGGAGAAGGCGCGCAGCTGCGCCCGGCGGTGGCCTGGGCCGGGCGGCTGTACGTCGCCGACGACGCCACCGGCACGGTCTACGTCCTCGACAAGGGCGGCAAGCTGGTGAACACCATCGCCGTGAAGGGCGCCAACGGCCCGCTGGAGATGGAGGTCCGGGAGAGCTACCTGTTCATCAACGCGCCGAACTCGGCCTCGGCCCGCGTGGTCGACGACAAGCACCACGTCCGCGAGGTGAACAAGTTCGCCAACGACATCCTCGGCGGC
>JADGHA010000417.1 GCA_019689695.1 Micromonosporaceae bacterium
GGCTCGGTGATGTGTATAAGAGTCAGACCCCACCCTGGCTGCGCTTCTTCAACCAGGCGGAGCTGGCCGCCATCGCCGCGCGGACCTACCAGGCGCTCGGCCGGTATCAGCAGGCCGCGCGCCAGGGCGAGCTGGCCACCAGCCAGGTACCGCCGGGCTACGTGCGCAACCGGACGCTGTACACGCTCGGCCTGGCCGACTCGCTGCTGTCCGGCCGTGAGGTGGAGCAGGCGGCGGCGCGGGCCGGCGAGGGTCTCGGACTGGCCGGGCAGCTGCGTGACGGCGTGCACCGCGGCCGGGTGGCAAGCCGGCTGCGCCGGCTGCGCGCGCGCTTCGCCCAGTGGCCCGACGTGCCCGAGGCGCGCGCCTGGGTGGATGTTTACGACGCGGCCTGCTCCACCTCACGGCCGGCGCCGCCGGCAAGCGCCGGCCGGTCGCCGGCGGTCGCCGTCTGACCCCGCGCGGCATCCGCCGGCCGACCGCCACCACGGGCGACGCAGGCTCCGCCAGTCGCCGGCCGTTACTCGCTGAGCAGGCGGAGGACCGCGCGCTCGGTGTCCACCGGCGGGGGGAACTCGTCGGGCCGGCCGGGCGCCGCCAGCACGACGCCGTCGTGGAACAGGTCCACCACCCGAGGGTCCACATAGGATGCCTTGGCCACCGCCGGAGTGTTGCCGAGCAGCCCGGACACCTCGCGCATGACCTGGGCCACGGCCCGCTTGCGGCGGGTGGCGGAGCCGTCCGGCCCGACCGCGGCGAGCATCCGGGCCGCCTGCACGGTCGCGTGCCAGGTGCGGAAGTCCTTCGCGGTCATCTCGCAGCCGCTCGCCTCCCGCAGGTACGCGTTGACGTCGTCGCTGTGCACGTCCCGCCACCGCCGCTCGGTCCAGTAGGCCAGCAGCCGGTCCCGGCCGGCCCGTCGGCGGCGCAGCGCCTGCAGCACCTTGCGCACGTCGGGGTCGCCGACCACGTGCGTGCGCTCAATGCCGCCCTTCGCCGGGTACGCGAACACCACCCGGCCGCGCTCCAGCCGCACGTGCTCCGGCCGCAGCGTCGCCACCCCGTAGGTGGCGTCGTCGCCGGAGGCGTACTCGTCGCCGCCGACGCGGAACAGCCCGCAGTCCAGCAGCCGGGCGGTGGTGGCGAGCACCCGGGCGCGGGTGAGGCCGCGCCCGGCCAGGTCCTGGCCCACCCGGCGGCGCAGCCGCGGCAACCGCCCGGCCACCTCCAGGATGTGGTCGAACTTCGCCTCGTCGCGCTGGGCCCGCCAGACCGGGTGGTAGAGGTACTGCTTGCGCCCGGCCGCGTCGACGCCGGTGGCCTGGATGTGCCCGGCCGGGTCGGGCGCGATCCACACCGCACGCCAGGCCGGCGGGATCACCAGCCCGCGTAGCCGGCCCAGCACCTGGGGGTCGGTGACCAGTTCGCCCGCCGGGTCGTAGTACGCGAAGCCGCGCCCGCGCGGCCGGCGGGTGTACCCCGGCCGGGACAGGTCACTGCGCCGCAGCCGCATCGGGCACCCGTCCGGGGGCGACGGTCTCCGGCCGGCGCACGCCCGGTGGGCCGGCCCGTGCCACGGCGCTCACCGCGGACAGGACCTCCGCCACAGTGATCGCGGCGACGTGGCCGCCGACCGAGCCGATCTGGCTGTGCGCCGTGCCCACCTGGTGGTCGGCCGACCCAGGCCACAGCACCCGGTGCCATGGCCGGTCCCGAGGCGGGCCCCAGCGTGCGGGCGGCTCCGGGCCGAAAAGCACCACCGAGGGGACCCGGTACCCGGTGGCCAAATGCGCTACGCCGGTGTCACCGCTGACCACCAGGCGGGCGCCGGCCACCAGCGCGGCGAGCTGGCCCAGGCCGGTGCGGCCGGCGTAGACGGCCGGGCCGGGCAGGCCGGCCCGGCGCGCCACCCGGGCGGCCCGGGGCAGGTCCGCGGCGGAGCCGGTGACCACGACCCGGTGCCCGGCGGCGGCGAGCGCCTGGGCGACCTCGGCGAACCGGTCCACCGGCCACCGGCGCGCGGGCGCCTTCGCGCCGACATGCACCACGGTGGCGCCGGCGGGGACCGGTGCGCCGCGGGGCGACGGCGGTAGCAGGTCCAGGTCGTCCGGGTCACTGGGGATCCCGTACCACCGGAGCAAGCGGCACCACCGGTCCACCTCGTGCTCCTGGTTCATCCATTCGGGACCGTCACGGTGGCCGGCGGCCGGACAGGCGAAACCCATCAGCCGGCCCGGGCTGGCAGCCATCAGCAGCCGGTGCGACTGCGGGCCGCTGCCGTGCAGGTTCACCGCCTCGCGCGCGCGCGGAAGCGGCGTTGTCGCCGCACCCCAGCCCGCCGGGCCTGCCCCCGGCGGCCGCGGCGTCAGGTCCTCCACCGGGATGTGCCGGTCGACGGCGCCGGTCAGCTCGACCAGGGGTGCGAGCCAGGCCGGGGCGGCGAGTGCGATCGTCTCGCCGGGGCGGGCCGCCCGCAGGGCGCGCAGCGCCGGTACCGCGGTGACCAGATCCCCGATGCCCAGCGCCCGGAGCACCAGAACCGCTGGCCGGATCACGGGTAGGACGGCTCCTGCGCCGGGCAGACCACGATCTCACGCACCGCGCAGCCAGGTGGCTGGTTGAGCGCGAACATGACCGCCGTGGCGACGTCCCCGGGATCGTTGAGCACCGCGTCCGCGCCCGGCCGGTACTGCTCGTCCCGGCCGTCGAAGAAGTTGGTCCGCATGCCGCCGGGGACCAGCAGGGTGACCCCGACGGTACCGGCCAGCTCGGCGGCGAGCGCCCGGGTGAAGCCGACCACGCCGAACTTCGCCGCGCAGTAGGCGGTGGCGTCGCTGAGCGCGCGCAGCCCCAGCGTGGACGCCACGGTGACCACGTGCCCGCGGGACCGCTGCAGGTACGGCAGGGCGGCCCGGATGACCGCGGCGGTGGCGAGCAGGTCCACGGCGACCACCCGCTCCCAGTCCCGCGCGGGAACGTCGGCCAGCCGGCCGGGGATGTCGATGCCGGCGGCGGTGACCACGCCGTCCAGCCCGCCGGCCTGCTCGGCGATTCGCCGGGTCGCCTCTCCCGCCGCGGCGGTGTCGGCCAGGTCGCAGGCCAGGTACGGCACGTCGGCCTGGTGCGGCGGCTTCAGGTCGAGCACGTACGGGCGGCCGCCGTTCTTGGCCACGGCCGCGACGACCGCCGCGCCGAGCCCGCTGGAGCCACCACTGACCAGTACGGTTGGCATCCCTACTCCCCTTTCTCGCTACCCGCCCGCCCGTCACGGGACCGGGCAGCCGCCACCAGCTGGCTGGTGGACCGTCCGGCGAGGTACGGCACGACCACGGTCTGGCCACCCCAGCGGCGGACCAGCTCGGCTTCCGGCAGGGACGGCACCCCGCCGTCGGCGTAGTCGCCGCCCTTGACCCACACGTCCGGGCGCAGCCAGGACAGCACCGCGTGCGGGGTCTGCTCGTTGAAGACCACGACCGCGTCCACGCAGCCCAGCGCGGCCAGCAGCCGGGCCCGGTCGGCCTGGTTGACCAGCGGCCGGCCCGGCCCCTTCAGCGCGGCGACGCTGGCGTCCGAGTTGAGGCAGACCACCAGGCAGTCGCCCAGCCCCCGGGCCGCTTGCAGGGTGGCCACGTGGCCGGCGTGCAGCAGATCGAAGCAGCCGCCGGTGGCCACGACCGTCCCGCCCCGGGCGCGCACCCGGGCGACCACGGCGGCGGCCTGCTCGCGACCCAGCTCCGCGGGGCGGGGCAGGGGCGTCGGCGCG
>JADGHA010000418.1 GCA_019689695.1 Micromonosporaceae bacterium
GAGCTGGCCCCCAGCTCACGGAGCAGGACCGGCCCAGCTCACGGAGCTGCGGCCCGCCGCAGCAGGACGCCATAGAGCGTCAGGCCGGGGCCGAACGCGAGCGCCACGACGTTGCGCGCGGGCGCGGCCTCGCCGCGCAGCGCCGCGAGGATGAGCAGGACGGTCGGCGAGGAGCAGTTGCCGTGCTCGGCGAGGGTGGCCCGGGAGGCGGCCAGCGCGTTCGCCGGCAGCTTCAGCTCCTGCTCCACCACGCTGAGGATGCGCGGCCCACCGGGGTGCACCGCCCAACCGTCCACATCGGTCAGATCTAGTCCGTGCGGGTCCAGCAGCTGCCGGGTGAGTGGGCCGACGTACCGGGAAAGTACCTCCGGAACCCGGCTGGACAGGCCCATCCGGAAGCCGAGGTCGGTGACGTCCCAGGTCATGTGGTCGGCCGAGGTGGTGTCGGTGACCGACCGGGCGTCGCGCACCTCGTACCCGGGCGAGCCACTGGGCAGCAGCACGACGGCGGCCGCGGCGTCCGAGAACAGTGCGTGGGCCACGATCTGCTCGACGTCGATGGTGGATGGTTGCACGTGCAGGCTGGTGAGCTCGACGCAGAGCAGCACCGCCGGGCGGCCGTGCTGCGCCACGAAGTCCGCCGCCACGCCCAAGCCGGGCAGCGCGGCGTAGCAGCCCATGTGGCCGATGAACAGCCGGCGCGTCTCCGGCGACATGCCCAGGTCGCGGGCGAGCAGGATGTCCAGGCCCGGTGTCACGTAGCCGGTGCAGGAGCAGACCGCGAAGAGCCCGACCTCGGCCGGGGCGACCCCGGCGTCGGCCAGCGCCCGGCCCACCGCCTCCTTGCCCAGCGGCATCGCCTCGGCCAGGTAACGGCGCATCCGGCGCTCGGTGGACCAGCCGGTGGCGTCCTCCAGCAGCGGGTTGACCGCGGCGTGCCGGCGTACCACACCGGCGTTGCCGAAAATGCGCTTCGCCAGCGCATTGGCCGCGCCCGAGTAGTGGCCGGCGAAGAAGCCGGACCACACCTCGTCCTGGCTGACGGCACCGGGGTGGGCGACGCCGATGCCCGCGATCACACTCCCGCCGCGCAGCTCGTCGGGCCCGCTTCCCCTGGCGGCGCTCACGCTGGCTGCCTTCCGGTCGCGGTTGCCGGGCTCGCGGTCACCAACGTGGAGCCGATCCGTCGTTGTCCGGGTCGCCACCGAGCGCGGCCACCCCGAGCCAGTCCGCACACACGTCGGAGGTGGCCGGATGCAACGAACCGCAGCGGGCGTCCCGGTAGAGGCGCTCCAGCGGGTGGCCCCGCCGGGTCGCGGACGTGCCGGCAGCCTCCACCATGGACGCCGCCACCTCGGCGGCGGTCGTACCGGCCAGCAGCTTGGCCCGCCACACCCAGCGCCGCGTCTCCGGATCCCCGGGCGCGGCGTCCACCCGACGGGCCGCCTCCTGCACCGCCAACCGGGCCGCGGCCACGGCCGCGTCCGCCCGGCCGATCCGGGACCGGACACTGGCCAGGCCGGCCAGGTTGCGCGCGGCCACGTGCTCGACCGCGGCGTCGATCGCCGCCTGTGCCACCCCCACGTAGACCGCGGCGTAGCTGGCCACCAGCCAGTGCGGCATGAGCTGCGCGACCACCAGCGCCAGCCCTTCCACCCCGCCGAGCAGTGCGTCGGCCGGCACGGTCACGTCGAGGTGCAGGTCATGCGAGCTGGTCGCGCGCATGCCCAGCGAGTCCCAGGTGGGCTCGACCCGCAGCCCGTCCAGGTCGGCCGGGACCAGGAACTGGGAGACCACCGACTGGTCGGCGACGCTGCGTGCGGCCACCAGGTAGCCGTCGCTGTTCCCGGCGCCGGAGACGAACGTCTTGACCCCTTTGATGTGGTACCCGCCGGCAACTGGCTCGTACACAGTGGACAGCTGGGACAGGCGGGCGCCCACGCCACGCTCGCTCATCGCCACCGCGTACCACGAGCCCTCGGCCGCCGCCGCGAGCATCCGGTCGCGGGCGGCGAGCGCCTCGTCCGGCACGCCGAGCGTCTCGGCCACCTCCTCGGTGACCGCGCCGAGCGCCCCGGTCACCGAGGCGTGCATGTTGAACACCAGCGCCGTCGCCCCGTTCCCCCGGGCCAGCTCGTACGCGACCGCGGCGTACTCGGCGAAGCCCGCGCCGGCGCCGCCCAGCCGGGTCGGCACCATCAGGCCGAACAGGCCAGCCGAACGCAGGTCGGCGAAGTCCGCCACGGGGAACGAGCCGTCCCGGTCGTGCTCGGCGGCCCGAGCGGCGAACCGCGGGGCCAGCCGCTGGGCGGTGGCGATCGCGTCCCCGGTCATGCAGCAGCTCCCCCAGTCTTCGTCCCCCGGCCCTGATAGAGCACGGCCGTGGAGAAAGTCGGCACGATACGGGCCCCCCGCCCGCTTTCCCCGCCTTTCCCGGCCTGGCCTCCTGGCCGCGCCCGGCTGGCCAGCCACCGCAGCAGGCTCGGCACGGTAGGACGGATACCCCGGATCTCAAGCTTTACGCCGTGCCGCCCGCACTCGGCCACCAGCCGCCACGGCGGGACGAACAGCTCCGGGTCATGGATGCCCCGGGGTACGCCGGGGAGGCGTTCTCCCACCGAGACCGCGAGCAGCCGGCTCATCCGGGTCGCGTTGAGGGTGTCCACCACGAGCAGCCCGCCGGGGCGCAGCACCCGGCACACCTCGCGGACCGCGCCCGGCAGGTCGTACACGTGCTCGAGCAGCTCACCAGCGCTCACCACGTCGGCGCAGCCATCCGGCAGGGGCAGCGCGGTGGCGTCGCCGCGCACCGGGACGACGCCGTGCGCGGCCGCCTGCTCCAGCGCGGAGGTGACCAGATCCACGCCCACGTGCAGGTACCCCTTGCCCTGCACGTGCGGCGCGAGCAGGCCGGCGCCGCAGCCCACGTCGACCAGGACGGCGTTCGGCCGGCCCGCTGGCGGCACCAGGCGGCCCCGGGCCGCGGCCAGCCAGTGCAGCACCGCGAACGCCCCATCCGGCCGCCACCACTCGCCCGCCAGGTCGTCGTAGCACCGAAGATCGTTTGCGGGCCGGATCGACGGGCGCACACCAAGAGCGTGACACGAACCGGCCGCAGCGGCCAGACTGCCCCTGTGGCTTTCACCTCCACGGGGGCCGGGCTGGGACTGGTCAAGGCCAGCCACCCGGAGCCCGCGCTCGCGGTGACCACGGTGGCCGCCCTGCTCGCCGTCGCGGTCGGCCATTCGGCGGGCGGCGTGGTGGCGGTGGCCGCGGCCGTCTTCGCCACCCAGTTGTCCGTCGGCTGGGCCAACGACTGGCTCGACGCCGGCCGGGACGCCGCGGTCGGGCGTACCGACAAGCCGGTCCCCGCGGGCATGATCGGCCGCCGCACGGTCGGGGTGGCCGCGCTCACCGCGACGGCCGCCGCGGTCCCGCTGGCCCTGCTGACCGGCCCTCGCCCGGGGGGCGTCATCCTGCTCGCCCTGGCCTCGGCGCTGCTCTACGACTGGCCGCTGAAGTTCACCGCGTTCTCCGTCCTGCCCTACCTGGTCTCATTCGCCGCGATGCCGGCGTTCGTGGTGCTCGCCCTGCCCGGCACGCCCACTCCGCCGGCCTGGCTGCTGGTCACCGGCGGCCTGCTCGGCGCCGGCGCCCACTTCGCCAACGTGCTGCCCGACCTCGCCGACGACGCGCGCACCGGGGTGCGCGGGTTGCCACACCGGCTCGGCCCGGCCTGGTCCCGGGCCGCCGCCGGGCTG
>JADGHA010000419.1 GCA_019689695.1 Micromonosporaceae bacterium
GCCTGTCTGTCGGCGGCGGTGCGGCGCGGGGGGCGGGGATGATGCGACTGCCCGCGCACGTCACGAACTGGACCCTGGTGGTGCTGTTGCAGGGGTCGGGGTTTTCCAGCCTGGACCAGTTCGCCGCCGCGGTGAACAGGCACGGTGCCCGCAATCTGGGTCTGGATCTGCGGTACGACTACACCAGTGTCCGGCGGTGGCTGAGGGGGGCCTCGTGCGAGCAGAAGGACATCGTGGCCGAGGTGCTCGCCCAGGCGTGGGGGATACCGATCCCGGCGGCGGTGATCTGGCCGGAGTGCCGCGACGGCCAACCGCCCGCCCCGGCGCATTTGCAGCCCTGGGTGGCGCAGCGAACCGTGCACGACCTGGCAGTCTTCGCCCGTGCCGACCTGCTGAACCGCCGCGAGGTGCTGGCCGCCTCGATCGGCGTGGCGTGCGGGCCGGCGTTCATGGACCCGCTGGGGCGGTGGTTGGTGAGCGAGCCGGTCCGGCTGCCGGGCAGGGATGCGGCGGGGCCGGGCCGTGTCGGTCTGTCCATGGTGGAGGAGATCGAGCGGGCCACGGCGCGCTTCGCGGCGGTCGCGGCTGACCTGGGGGGCGGGGCGTGCCGGGAGGCTGCCGTGGGGCAGCTCAAGTACGGCGTCGACCTGCTTGAGGAGGGCGGCTACGGCCCGGCTGTGGGTAACCGTCTGCTGGCCGCGGTGGCCAGGCTCGCCGGGGAGGTTGGCCACATGTGTCATGACGTGGGGATGGACGGGCCGGCCCAGAAGTACCTTGTGCATGCTCTACAAGCAGCCGGTGAGTCCACCGACGAGCGGGCGCCGCTGGTCGCTGTTGTCGTGCTGGCGGACATGGCTGAGCAGATGCGTCTGCTTGGGCATCCGGACAGCGGCCTGCACTTGGTGGAGGCCGCGTTGGGGCAGGTGCCGGCGGACCCTCATCGGTTCGGCGATGCGCGGGCGATGCTGTGGAGCCTCAAGGGCCGGCTGCTCGCGGCCACCGGCACGAGCCGGCTTGCCGAGGTGAACGGCGCCATCGACATGTCGCTGAACCTGTTGGCCGAGTCGGCCGGCGAGGACACGCCAGCGTGGCAGCCGTTCGTGCTGATGGAGGTGACGGAGGCCGACCTGTACCGGCGCGCGGCCGGCGCCTGGCTTGACTTGGCGGCGGCAAGGCCGGCGATGGGGAAGGAGTTGGCGGCGCGGGCGCAGGCGGCGGGTCAGAAGGCGGTCGCCGGATGGCCGGACGGGTTTCGGTGCGGCCTGGCGGATGGCTATGCGCAGCTTGCCCATGCGCGGTTCCTGTTGGGTGAGCCGGAGCACGCCTGCCGCGACGGTGAACAGGCATTGCAGATTGCCGCGGTGGCTACCGGCTCCGCCCGGCTGGCTGCCCGCCTTCGCGACCTGTGGGCCGCATCCGAGCCCTACCACCATCTGCGGCGAGTCCACCGGCTGCGGGAACGTCTTCGCGCGGCCACCGTGACTGGCCCGACCGCGCACGGGCGACTCGGACAGCCGACGGCAACGGCGGACGGCAGCCAGGCCACGGCGCGGGGCCAGGCTGTCACCCCATCTCGTCGGAGCGGGTCGGGTTCACGATCTGCGGCGAGGCTGCCGCGTCGGCGTTGACCGGAAGGAGGCAGTGGTGACGGCGCTGGTTGCGGGGCTGTCGGGCACGGCGACCCACCAGCTCGGCGTCCTGGTGCACCTCAACAGCGCGGCACCGCCGGGCTTGCCGCCACCGGGGCCGCAGCATCCCAACCCCGGACCCACGCACGTCAACGATCCATTGAGGAGACAAACATGGTGAGAAGGGACCCCGACACCGGCGCCGACGTGGTGCCGGTAGGGCCTGGCGGGTTGGACACCTCACGGCCACACTCCGCTAGGGTCTGGAACCATTTCCTCGGCGGGAAGGACCATTTCGCCGCCGACCGGCAGCTGGGCGAGCAGATCCGGGCGGTCTACCCGCAGATCGTCGAGGTGGCCCGGCAGTCGCGGGCGTTCCTGCGCCGGGCCGTCACCCACCTCACGGCCGAGGCCGGTGTGCGCCAGTTCCTCGACATCGGGACGGGACTGCCTACCGCCGATAACACCCATGAGGTTGCCCAGCGGATCGCACCGGAGTCTCGTGTGGTCTATGTGGACAATGACGTGCTGGTGTTGGTGCATGCCCGTGCCCTGCTGACCAGCACCGCCGAGGGTGCCTGCGCCTACGTCGACGCCGACGTACGCGACCCGGACACCGTGCTGGCCGAGGCGGCGAAGACGTTGGACTTCACCCGACCGGTGGGGCTGACGATGCTGGGCATCCTGGGCAACGTTGTGGACTACGACGAGGCTCGTTGGATCGTGCGCCGCCTGGTCGCGGCGCTGCCGTCGGGTTCCTTCCTGGTGGTCAACGACGGCACCAACGTCATCCAGCCGCAGGCCCGCGACCGGGCCACCCAACTGTCGGTCGATGCCGGCATGCCCTACATCGCCCGCAGCCCCGAGCAGATCGCCGGGTTCTTCGACGGCCTGGACCTGTTGGAACCCGGTGTGGTGTCCACCCCCCGGTGGCGCCCCGACCCCGACGGCGGTCTGCCGGACGAGGTGGACGTGTTCTGCGGTGTGGGCAGGGTCCCGTGAGCGGCCCGGCCGCCGCACCGCCCGCCGGTAGCGAGGTGCCGGTGCGGCACGGCTACACGATGGCAGACCTGGAGCGGCTGACCCGCAAGGCGGCGCTGTCGTCGCGGTGGCGGTTCATCACCTACGGCGAACGGGCGGACGTGGCCCGCTTCGCGATCCTGGAGCATCTGCTGACCGCCACCGACCCGCCGGACTTCTGGCACCTGGTCAACGTCGGTGAGCGAGCCATCCACCGGCACGTCGAGGCCGAGGAGCACTGGGGCGGGTTCTGGGTCACCCGCAGCGACGTCGACGCCGGCACGCCGATGGTCCGCTTCCACCGCTACTGGCACGGCTCGGCGGGGCCGACCCGGTCGCCGGAGAACCAGGTGGTGGACGTGCTCGCGCTACGGCAGATTTGGCCGAAGCTGACCCGCGGGCAGCGGGCCGCGCTACTGGCCCTGGCCCGGCACGGCGACTACGACACGGCAGCCGCCGAGCTGGGCATCTCCTACCACACGCTGGTGTCGCACCTGCACAACGCCCGCAAAGAGTTCCTGCGGTGGTGGCACCAACACGAGAAGCCGTCGCGGACGTGGGGCACCGACATCCGCAAACGTGACCCGAAGGCCGGGCCGAACTACCACACGGTGACCGGCCTGATCCGACGCCGCGAACGCCGCCGCACCGCCTCTGCCGCCGAGGGGGACCCGCCCGCCACGGTGGGCCACCGGCGGGTGCATGGACCGGCCACCCGGGTAGACGCGGTGGCTGAGTAGGCACAGTGGACGGCGACGGTGAACGGCGGCGAGGACCCCCGGGCGGGGCGCGATGTCCACGGCGTCTCGTCCTGGCGCATCGGGTAAAGGTCTCCGACGACCGGGCCACCCCGGTGCCGATGGCAGCAGAGGGGACGGGATGACGGCACTGATTGTGGGGCTGTCGGGCACCGCGACCCATCAGCTCGGCGTTGTCGTGTACCGGGCGCACCACGACGACGGCACCGGCTGCTGCGTGCGGTGCGCCCGCCGTGACCCCTGCCCCGCCCGCCGCAACGCCGCCGAGTTGATCGTGGCCGCCCGTGACGACCCCCGCCGCTGTCTCGTATACACATCAGACCCAG
>JADGHA010000420.1 GCA_019689695.1 Micromonosporaceae bacterium
GGCGGGTGGGGAGAAGGGAGATTAGGATGCGCGGCGTGTGGCGGGGCCTCATCGACGCGTACCGGGACCGGTTGCCGGTCTCCGATGCGACCCCGGTGGTGACGCTGTACGAGGGGAACACCCCGCTGCTGCCCGCACCGCAGCTGTCCGGGCGCACCGGGTGCGACGTCTACCTCAAGGTCGAGGGCGCCAACCCGACCGGCTCGTTCAAGGACCGCGGCATGACGGTGGCCGTCTCCCGGGCGGTCGAGCAGGGCGCCAAGGCGATCATCTGCGCGTCCACCGGGAACACCAGCGCATCCGCCGCGGCGTACGCGGCCCGGGCCGGGCTCACCTGTGCGGTGCTGGTGCCGCAGGGCAAGATCGCGCTGGGCAAGCTGGCCCAGGCGCTGGTGCACGGGGCCAAGCTGCTGCAGGTCTCCGGCAACTTCGACGACTGCCTGGGGCTGGCCGCCAAGCTGTCCCAGGACTACCCGGTGGCGCTGGTCAACTCGGTCAACCCGGACCGGCTGGAGGGCCAGAAGACCGCCGCCTTCGAGATCGTCTCGGCGCTGGGTGACGCACCGGACGTCCACTGCCTGCCGGTCGGCAACGCGGGCAACATCACCGCGTACTGGATGGGGTACCGCGAGGACTACCAGGCGGGCAACGCGGCGAAGCTGCCCAGGATGTTCGGCTTCCAGGCGTCCGGGGCGGCGCCGATCGTACACGGCTCGGTGGTCACCGAACCGACCACGATCGCCACCGCGATCCGCATCGGCAATCCGGCCTCCTGGGCCAAGGCGCTGGACGCGCGCGACCAGTCGGGTGGCATGATCCTGGCGGTCACCGACCGGGAGATCCTCCAGACGTACCGGATGCTCGCCCGCAGCGAGGGCGTCTTCGTGGAGCTGGCCAGCGCGGCGAGCGTCGCCGGCCTGCTGCAGGCGGTGGAAGCGGGCCGGATCCCGCGCGGGTCCACAGTGGTCTGTACGGTCACCGGGCACGGTCTGAAGGACCCGGAGTGGGCCATCTCGACGGCCCCCGCGCCGACCACGATCGGCAACGACGTGGTCGCCGCGGCCCGCGCGCTGGACCTGGCCTGAGCCTCCGCCTGCCCGACCGGATTCCGAGGTGGACTCAGCTTCTCGGCTGCGGGCCGGTGCCACGGTGTGGTCACGGTGAGCGCGCCGGCCGCCGTGACGAGTAGCCTCGCGTAGGTGGCGCCAACACTATCGGTCCTTACCAGATATCCCAGCTTCCGCAGGCTCTTCCTCGCCGAACTGGTCGTCTTCGGGTCCGACTGGTTCGTCATGGTGCCGCTGCTGGTCCTGCTCAACGACCTGACCGGGCGCGGGATCTGGGGCGCGCTGGTCCTCGCCACGGATACCGGGATCAGCGCTCTGCTGCTGCCGTACACCGGCACGATCGCGGACCGGTTCGACCGCAAGAAGATCATGATTGCGGCGAACCTGGCGGCGCTCGTCGGGGTGCTGCTGCTGTTCGGCGTACGCACGGCCGGGGCGACCTGGTTGGCGGTGGCGACCGTCGGTGCGGTCGCGGTGGCCAAGGCGTTCTACTCGCCGGCCGCGTCCGCGGCACTGCCCAACCTGGTCGAACCAGTCGACCTGTCCGCGGCCAACGCGGTCGCCGGTTCGGCGTGGGGCACCATGGCGGTCGTCGGCGCGTCGCTCGGCGGGGTGCTCAGCGCCGCCTTCAACGCGTACACCTGCTTCGCGGTGGCGGCGCTCAGCCTGGCCGGGGCGGCGGCGCTGGTGATGCGCATCGACCGCCCCATGCAGGACGACCGGGACGGCCGGCTCCCGCCGGCCCGGACCTTCGCCGCCATCGGCGAGGCGCTGCGGTTCATCGGGCGCCGGCCACGGGTGCTCGCGCTGGTCACGGTGAAGTCCGCGGTCGGTCTCGGCAACGGCGTCCTGACCATTTTTCCGGTGCTGGCCGTGATGTTCGGCGCCGGCCCGCTCGGCACGGGCCTGCTGTTCGCCGTGCGGGGCGCCGGCGCGCTGGTCGGGCCGCTGCTGATGCGGCGGGTCCTGACGCACCGGTCCTGGCTGCTGCCGGGGCTGGCGATCTCGATGGCGACCTACGGCGTGGCCTACTTCGGCGTCGCGCTGGTCAGGTGGTTCCCGTTGGTGCTGGCGCTGGTCCTGGTCGCCCACCTGGCCGGCGGCGGGAACTGGGTGATGTCCAACTACGCGTTGCAGGCCGTGGTGCCGGACCGGCTGCGCGGCCGGGTCTTCGCCACCGACATGATGCTCGCCACCCTCGCCATCGCGGTCAGCCAGCTCGCGGTCGGCGCGCTGGTCGACTCGCTGTCCGTCCGGGTGCTGGTCGCCGGGTGCGGTGCGGTGACGCTGCTGTACGCGGCCGGCTGGCGGCTCGCGACGGCCCGGTTGAGCCTCGCCGAGCCGGCCAGCTCCGCCGCCGAACCGGCCAGCTCCGCCGTCGAATCGCACATGCCGTCCCGCGAGCCTGCGGTCGTACCTCCTGATCCCAGCCAGTAACGCCGAGCTGATCCCAGCCCCTTGCGGTGAGGGGTGCGGGAGCAGGCGGGCCTCTGCTACCGTAGTGATATCACTTCGATATTGAGGAGATGTCATGGAGCGGGGTGTCTTCCGGGTATCCGGTTTTCTCGTGGTGGGGCTCCTCCTCCTGGTGGCGGCCGCCGTGGCGGGCATCGACGTCGCGCTCGCCCCGGACCGTTCCGGAGCGGCGGTCGCGGTCGGCGTGATCGGGGCGGTGGTGGTGGGCGTGGCCGCCAGCGGCTTCGTGGTCGTGAACCCGAACGACGCGCAGGTGGTCCAGTTCTTCGGGCGGTACGTCGGCTCGATCCGGGACGCCGGCTTCTTCTGGACCTGGCCGTTGACCTCCCGTAGGCGGATCACCTTGCGCGTGCGCAACTTCGAGACCGACCGGCTCAAGGTCTCCGACGCCGACGGCAACCCGGTCGAGATCGCCGCCGTGGTGGTGTGGCGGGTCGTCGACTCCGCCAAGGCGGCGTTCGCCGTCGACGACCACGTGGACTACGTGGCGGTGCAGGCGGAGGCGGCGGTCCGGCACCTGGCCACCAGCTACCCGTACGAGGCGCACGACTCCGGGCGGGCCAGCCTGCGGGACAGCTCGGTGGTCAGCGAGGAGCTCACCACCGAACTGCGGGAGCGGGTGGAGCTGGCCGGCGTCGAGGTGCTCGAGTCGCGGACGACGCACCTGGCGTACGCGCCGGAGATCGCCCAGGCGATGCTCGCCCGGCAGCAGGCCAACGCGATCGTGGCGGCCCGGTACAAGATCGTGGAGGGCGCGGTGGGCATGGTCTCCGGCGCCCTCGACCGGCTCAGCGCCGAGCATGTGGTCGAGCTCGACGAGGAGCGCAAGGCGCAGATGGTGGCCAACTTGCTGGTGGTGCTCTGCGGCGACCGGGCGGCGCAGCCCGTGGTCAATACCGGCACGCTCTACGGCTGACCACTTCATGGCTGAGCGGAAGAAGCTCCTGCTAAGGCTGGACCCGAAGGTCTATGAAGCGGTAGCCAAGTGGGCCGCGGACGACCTGCGCAGCGTCAACGCGCAGATCGAGTACGCCCTGCGGCTCGCCCTGCGGTCGGCCGGGCGGGAGCCGCGCCAGCGTGGACCCGGCCCGAGCCAGCAGGGGGCTGGTTCCGGTCCGGATGGGGCCGCTCACGGCCGGGAGGGTCCCAGCCCGGACCGGGAGGGTCCCGGCCCGGACCGGGAGGG
>JADGHA010000421.1 GCA_019689695.1 Micromonosporaceae bacterium
GCTTGGGGGCCGGCGGGGGCTGCGTCGGTGGGTGGCTATCGCGGTTCATGCCGCGCTCCGCAGGCGCTCGAGGTACGCCACCAGGGAGGCGCGGGGGATGCGACGGGCGCGGCCGATGGACACGGACTCGATCTCGCCGTCGATGACGAGCTGCCAGACCTTGCGCTCGCTGAGGTCGAGCATCCTGGCCGCGCTGCGGACGCTGTAGGCCAGTGCCTCGTTCCCGGCCACGGAGTCAATGGCGCGGCCTGCGTTGTCATGCATGGGAACGACGGTAGCCGTTCCCGCACGTGGCAACACATGGGCCGAACGGTTGATTTCGTTGTGTCCGTTCCCCCACTACCGTGTAGCCCATGCATGACAGTGCAGGAGCGAGGTTGCTGTTCCTCCGACCAGGAGACAGCCGTACCCGCGCACGAAGACGTTGCCGCCCACGGGACAACAGGCCCGAAAATCGGCCCTACCGTGGCGACATGACGGCGCCAGCACAGCCTCCCTTCCCCGAGGCCGTGCGCCGCCGATTCGCCCGCTTCATCGACCGCGCACTCAAACGCGCCAGCGACATGGGCATCAGCCACCGGCAGATCGCTGAAGCTTCGGGGGTCGGCACCTCCACCTTCCACCGATGGCGCCGTGGCGAGCTGCGCGAACTGCCAGAGCTCGACCGCGTCAGAGCATTCTGCGCCGCCGCCGGCGCCAGCTTCACCGATGCCATGGCCGCCCTCGGCCTGGCCGCCGGCCGCGACAACCCCGAGCCCGAACCGGTACTGCCAGCCGAGGTGCGCATCATCCTGCGGTATCTGGCCGACCCGACCATCTCCGACCGGGACAAGCTGGTCGTCCGCGAGACCCTGTTGATGCTGGCCGACCGGGCCCGGCGCCGGCGCCGCGACGAAGGTGTGGCCTGATGCGCCGCCCCACCATCACCCAGGGCGCCGACGGCATGTGGCATGCCTGGATATCCACCGGCCAGACCAGGGCCGGCGGCCGCACCCGGCAGCGGCACATCAAACGGCGCACCCGCAGCGAGGTTGAACAGGAACTGGACCGGCTGCTGGAGCAGAAGCGGTCCGGCGCGCCGCCGCGGCCCGGACGGGCCAAGACCGTCGAGCAGTGGCTGACCACGTGGCTGGACACGGTCGCGCCGCGGCGCTGCGACCCGACGACCATCTACGACTACCGGTCGAAGCTACGCAAGTGGGTGTACCCGGTCATCGGCGCGGTCAGGCTGGACCAGCTGACCGCGGACCACCTGGACGCCGTGTACCTGGGCATGCAGCGGGCGGGCAGGGCGGAGAGCACAGTCGTCAAGGTGCACCGCATCCTGTCCCGCGCGCTCAAGGTGGCCTGGCAGCGTGGGCACATGTCCAGGGATGTGGCCCGGCTCCTCGAGGACCCGCCCGCGGTGCGCGAGGTGGAGATGCAGGCGCTCACAGAGGACGAGGCTCTGCGCATCCTCGAGACGGCGACGGGTCGTCGGCACGCCGCACGGTGGGCGCTCGCCCTCACCCTTGGTTTGCGGCAGGGTGAGGCGCTCGGGCTCCGGTGGGAATACGTAAACCTGGACCTGGGGCAGCTGCGGGTGTGGTGGCAGCTGCGCCGCCGCGCCTACGAGCATGGCTGCGACCGCGACCAGCCGTGCGGCCGCCGCCGCGGCGGCGACTGCCCCGCCCGGGTGCTGCCGATGCGGCCCGGCGAGATCCAGGTCAAGGGCGCGTTGATCCTCAAGCCGCCGAAGAGCCAACGGAGCAGGCGGCTGGTGCCGCTGGCCCCAGAGCACGTCGCGATGCTGCGGGCACAGCGGGAGATTCAGGCTCTCGAGCGGTCCATGGCCGGGCCGGCGTACGAGGACCACGACCTGGTCTTCGCCCAGCCGGACGGGTCACCGATCGACCCGAGCGCGGACCATGCCGAGTGGCAGGAGATCCTCGTCGCGGCCGGCGTGCGCAAGGTCCGTGTGCACGACGCGCGGCACACCGCCGCGACGCACATGCGCATGGACGACGTGCCGGTCGAAATCGTGCAGGAGTTGCTGGGCCATACCGATGTGCGGATCACCCGGCGGTACACGCACCTGGCCGGGCAGTTGGCCCGGCGGGCGGTGAACGAGCGGGCAGGGAAGCTGCTGCGCCGCGATTGAGCCGGCGGCGGGAATCGAACCCGCAACCCCCCGATTACAAGTCGGGTGCACTGCCGTTGTGCTACGCCGGCACGTTACTGTCTGTGACCACTCCCCTGAGGCGTCTGGCCCTGGTACACCCTCCCGTACACCCTTGATCTTGGTGCACCTGCTCCGACCAGCCGAAGTGGGCTCGTGGGCCTGCGCATTACAAGTGCGGCGGGTGGTACTGCACCATGCTGCACGAGCTGCGATTTCGAGGGAAATGCATGGCCGTTCAGCACAGTGCAGTACACCCTTTGGTACACCCTTGACCTTGCACGCAGCGTCACCGGCGGCGGTCCATCGCTCGAGCAATGTCCGCCACCGCAGCCCTGACCTCGCCGTCGAACGGCGACACCGGCGACACGCTGTCCAGCCGCGCCGACAACAAGTCCAGCCGCTCCCGCACGTCCCGCTGCCCGCGCAGCAGCAGCCACACCGCCCGGTGGATCAGCCCCGCGATCACGGCGAGGACAAGCAGCAGCACCAGCCCCGACTGGGCCAGGTCCAGCGCGATCGGCAGCGGCGTCACATGCGCCGCCACCACCGCGGCTCCCACCGTCAGCCCGCCGGCCACGTAGGCGGCGGCCAACGCCGCGCCCTGCTCGAGGCGCCGCGCCCACCGCAGCTGCCGCCCGACCTCGAATCCGCCAGTGTTTTCCATGGCCCGCCCCCATTGGTGAAAGATGATGCCGACTCACTATCGGGGCTGACCTGGGTCTATGACTACGGCCGAGCGGATGATGTCCGGTCCGACGGGCAGCCAAGCCACCGGGCCACCCACTGGACTGGCGGCGGCCAGTCCCACAGGTGGTCCACGATGCCGCAGGCCCGCTCCAACGCGACGACGATCAGCCGCTTCACCAGCTCCATCACGCACCCCTCAACCCCACGCCGCCGCCGCATCCTGTCAGCCGGGGCCGCCGCCACACGTACACCGGCATCCCGTCGGCGGGGTCGACCTCGCGGCCTGCCGCCCGCCAGCGCAGCTCGTAGACGAGCTCGACCGGGCGCACCGGGGCGTTGGGGTCCATGTCCGGGCCCCACGCCGGCGCCGGCGCGGCGTAAAGCGTGAAGGTGGCCGGTAGCGGCTCGGGCACGGCGCGCTGCTGCCCATCGACGGGGCCACCGAGGAACTCCACGACGCGCTGACCGGTCACCGCAGTCCTCCCGGCAAGCATCGTCCACGACCAGTACTCAGGTCAGGGGCGCCGGCGTCCCGCCAAGGGGCAATGTCGTCGAGCTGCTTCCGCAGCCAGTCCACCAGCTCCATCACACCTCCCCGCCAGCGACGTAGACGGCCTTGCCTTGCTGCCCTCGGACTAGCCCGGCCGCGCGCAGCTCAATCATCGCTGCGTCGATAACGGCAATGGAGACCCCGTGCATGACGGCGAGTTCGCGCTTGGTCGGCAGCTTGTGGCCAGGTGGCCAGACACCGGACTCGATCTTCTCGCGGATACTTTCGATGACTTGTGCACGCAACGACTTTCCGGACATGACGGCACTTCTCCCAGCAGGTTGGCCCGACAAGTAGATCACCTCCGGGAGTCGCCTAGCAAGTGTTAC
>JADGHA010000422.1 GCA_019689695.1 Micromonosporaceae bacterium
CCCGCGCCGGCGCCCGCGCAGCCGGCTCCCGCGCAGCCCGCGCCCGCGCCCGCGCAGCCGGCTCCCGCGCAGGCCGCACCGGCCGCGCCACCGCCGCCGGCCGCCGCACCGGCCACCGAGCCGTTCACTCCGCCGCGGCCGGCCCAGCCCCGGCCGTCCGCCAACGGCGAGAGCTACCCCGGCTACGTGACGCCCCTGGTGCGCAAGCTCGCGGCCGAGCACGGCGTGGACCTCAACCAGGTCACCGGCACCGGTGTCGGCGGGCGGATCCGCAAGCAGGACGTGCTGGAGGCGGCCGAGCGCCGCCGGGCCGAGGAGGCCCGCGCGGCGGAGCAGGCGCGGGCGGAGCAGGCACGGGCGGCGGAGCAGCAGCCACCGGCCCGGCCGCAGCCGAGCCCGCTGCGCGGCCGCACCGAGAAGCTGAGCCGGATCCGGGCCATCACCGCCCGTCGGATGGTCGAGGCGTTGCAGACCGCCGCGCAGCTCACCACCGTGGTCGAGATCGACGTCACCAAGATCGCCCGGCTGCGCCAGCAGGCCAAGGACGACTTCCAGGCGCGGCACGGTGTGAAGCTGTCCTTCCTGCCCTTCTTCGCCCTGGCCACGGTCGAGGCGCTGCAGGCGCACCCGCTGCTGAACGCCTCCATCGACCTGGACGCGGGTACCGTCACCTACCACGACGCCGAGCACCTGGGCATCGCGGTGGACACCGAGCGCGGCCTGATCGTGCCGGTGATCCACAACGCCGGCGACCTGAACATGGGCGGCCTGGCCAAGCGGATCGCCGACCTGGCCGAGCGGGCCCGGTCCAACAAGCTCACCCCGGACGAGATCTCCGGCGGCACGTTCACGCTGACCAACACCGGCAGCCGGGGCGCGCTGTTCGACACGCCGATCTTCACCCCGCCGCAGGTCGGCATCCTCGGCACCGGCGCGGTGGTGAAGCGGGCGGTCGTGGTCGAGGACGCGCAGCTGGGCGAGCTGATCGTGCCCCGCTCGATGGTGTACTTCGCGCTCTCCTACGACCACCGCCTGGTGGACGGCGCGGACGCGGCCCGCTTCCTGGCCACCATCAAGGAGCGCCTGGAGGCCGGCAACTTCGAGTCCGAGCTCGGCCGGTAGCCCGAGCCACCGCCGTGCGGATCCTGGTCGCGGGGTCGTCCGGGTTCCTCGGCAGCGCCCTCGTCGAGCGGTTGGCCACCGACGGGCATGCCGTGACGCGCCTGGTCCGGCGACAACCCGCCGGGCCGGACGAGGTGCGCTGGGATCCGCGGGCCGGTGAGGTCGACCCGGCCGTGGTCGGCGCGGCGGACGCGGTGGTGAACCTGGCCGGTGCCCCGATCGCCGGGCGGCGGTGGACCGCGCGGTACAAGGAGGTCCTGCGGGCCAGCCGGGTCGACACCACCGCGACCCTGGCCCGGACCATCGCCGCGCTGCCCGCCGCCGACCGGCCGGCCGTCCTGATCAACGCGGCCGGCGCGCACTGGTACGGCGACACCGGTGACCGGCCGGTGGACGAGGACGCCCCGGCCGGCACCGGTTTCCTGCCGGATCTGGTCCGGGTCTGGGAGGCCGCCACCCGGCCCGCCGAGTCGGCCGGCGTCCGAGTGGTCCTCCTGCGCAACGGTCTGGTCCTGCACCGCGCCGGCGGGCTGCTCAAGCCGCTGCTGATCCCGTTCCGGCTCGGCCTGGGCGGCCGCATCGGCAGCGGCCGGCGCTACCTGCCGGTGATCTCGCGCGCCGACTGGCTGGAGGCCGTGGTGTTCCTGCTCAACCGTCCGGACATCGCCGGCCCGGTCAACATGACCGGGCCGGCGCCGGTGACCAACGCCGAGTTCACCCGGGCGCTCGGGGCCCAGCTGCACCGGCCGGCCCTCATCCCGGTCCCCGCCCTGGCCCTGCGGCTCGCGGTCGGGGAGGCCGCCACGGTGATGCTCGACAGCCTGCGGGTCGTGCCGAAGGTGCTCAGCCGCGCCGGCTTCCGGTTCCGGCACCCGGACGTACGGTCGGCGCTGCGGTCCGCGCTGTGCGACTGAGCCGCCGACCGTCCGCGACTGAGCCGCCGACCATGCGGGCCTGCCAGACCGGCACTTGCTAACGTGCGGCTGGTGTCCCGTCCTCAGCGGCCCGCCCCGTCCAGCGTTGTCGTGGCGCCCATCGAGCCGCGGAGCGCGGAGCCCGCGCCCCGTCCGGTGCGCCGGCGGGGCACCGACCTTCTCGTCGCGGCGCTCGCGCTGGGCCTCGCGTGCTGGGTCACCGGTGGGTTGTGGCTGGACCCGGGCCACCGCGCGGTCCGCGTCAACGCCGGCGACCAGGCGCTGTTCGAGTGGTTCCTGGCGTACGGCGCGCACGCGCTCACCCACCTGGAGAACCCGTTCTTCACCCACCTGCTGAACGTCCCCGACGGGGTGAACCTCGCGGTCAACACGGCGAGCACGGCGTACGCCTTCGCGTTCGCCCCGCTGACCCTCTGGCTGGGCCCGACCGCCAGCTTCCTGGTCATCCTCACCCTGAACCTGGCCGGCACCGCCTACGCCTGGTACTGGCTGCTCTCCCGGCACCTGGTCGGCTCGCGCGCCGCCGCGGCGGTCGGCGGCGTCTTCTGCGGCTTCGCGCCCGGCATGGTCTCGCACGCCAACGCCCATCTGAACTGGACGGCGCAGTGGATGGTGCCGGTGGTGGTCTGGCGGGTGCTGCGGCTGCGCCGCTGGCGGGACGGCGTGCTGCCGGGCGTGCTCATCGCCGTGATGTTCTCGATCGCGGCCGAAGGGCTGTTCATCACCGCGCTCGCGCTCGCGGTCTTCCTCGCCTGCTGGTCGGCCTACCACCGCCGGCAGGCGGCCGAAGCGCTGCCCGGGTTCCTGCGCGGGCTGGCGGTCGCCGCGCTGGTGGCGGGGCTGCTGCTGGCGTACCCGCTCTGGCTGCACTTCTTCGGTCCGCAGCGCTACCACGGCACCGGCTTCGACCTGCGCGTACACGCCGAGGACCTGCTGGCCTTCGGCGCCTTCCCGCAGCGGTCGCTGGCCGGCGGCGCCGGTTTCGGTACCGACCTGGCGCCCAACCCGACCGAGGAGAGCTCGTTCTTCGGCCTCCCGCTGCTCGCCCTCGTGGCGGCCTGCCTCGTGCTGCTGTGGCGGCGGCCGGTGGTGCGCGCGCTCGCGATCACGGCCGGGGTGTTCGCCGTGCTCTCGCTCGGGCCGCGGCTGAAGGTGGCCGGACACATCACCGACGTTCCGCTGCCCTACGCGGCGCTGGCCAAGCTGCCCGTCTTCGACGCCGCGCTGCCGGCCCGGCTGGCCCTGGTCACCGTCCCGGTCGCGGGGCTGGTGCTGGCGTACGCGCTGGAGCATCGGCCCGACCGGCGAATGCTGGCGGCGTTCGCGCTGGCGCTGCTGCCGCTGGTGCCGCTGCCGTTGCTCACTGTGGACCGCGACCCGGTGCCGCCGTTCTTCGCGCAGGGCATCTGGCGGGAGTACGTCCCGCCCGGCGGCGTGATCGTCCCGGTGCCGCCGCCGTCCGACCTGTTGCCGGACGGGCAGCGCTGGCAGGCGTACGCGTTCGCGGCCCGGCAGGGCGAGTTCGGCGTGCCGGCCGGGTTCTTCCTGGGGCCGGGCGGGCCGGACGGGCGGGGGCGGATCGGCCCGGTGCCCCGCCCCACCGCCAGCCTGCTGATGAAGGTGGCCCGGACCGG
>JADGHA010000423.1 GCA_019689695.1 Micromonosporaceae bacterium
CCGTCGAGCCCCGCCCGACGTGGGACGCGACGTCGTTCGACGCCAAGGATAATCTGCTCCGCGTGGTCCACCAGCAGGCCGAAGGGCTGTTCGCCCTGGCCAGCGCGCCCGACGCCTGGACCGCGCCGACCGCCTGTCCCCAGTGGCAGGTACGGGACGTGGTGGGGCACCTGATCGACGTGACAGAGAGTTACTTCGTCGGCTTCAACGCGGCCCGCGGCGGGCCGCCCGCCGCCGACCCGTTGGGCCTACGGGTGATGCAGCAGCGGCTCGACGAAGGCGCCAAGGCGCACCGGGCGCTCGGCCAGCAGGCCGCCCTGGACCGGCTGCGCGGCGACTTCGACAAGCTGATGGACATCTGCCGCGCCCTCGGGCCGGACGAGTGGGGCGGGCTGATCGTGCCGCACAAGTACATGGGCCCCTTGCCGGCGTACTTCTACCCGGTGTTCCAGCTGATGGACTACGGCGTGCACTCGTGGGACATCCGCAACGGCACCGGACGGGCCCACGCCCTCGACGGCGACGCGGCCGACCTGCTGGTGCCGTTCATGTTCATCCTGTGGCAGGCAACCGCGGACCCGCCCGCCGGCGCGCAACCGGTCGAGGTGGGCATCCGGGTCTGCACCGGTCACAACGCCGGCACGTGGCGGGTCAGCGCCGGACCAGCCGGCATCCAGTACGCGCCGGGCGAGGTGGATGACCTGCCGGTGGTTCTCGACTTCGACCCGGGCAGCTTCGTGCTCACCGCGTTCGGGCGGAGCAACGCGGGCACGGTGCGCGGCGACGCGGCCGTGGCGGACCGCTTCCTCAACCTGTTTTTCCGGATCTAGCTTCTGGCCATGGCCATCGACTACGAGCGGATCGACGCGGAGCGGCGGCGCATCCGCGCGAAGTACCTGAGCGAACGACGCCCGCCGAGCAGCGGGCGCGGGCTGCACCACACGGCGCTGCTCAGCAGCGACGTGGAGCGCACCGTGCGCTTCTACCAGGAGGTGCTGGAGTTCCCGCTCACCGAGATCATGGAGAACCGGGACTACCGGGGCTCCAACCACTTCTTCTTCGATATCGGCAACGGCAACCTGCTGGCCTTCTTCGACTTCCCCGGGTTGGACCTCGGGCCGTACGCGGAGGTGCTCGGCGGCCTGCACCACGTCGCCATCTCGGTCGAGCCGCAGCGGTGGGAGCACCTGAAGAAGAAGCTGGCCGCCGCCGGCGTGCCCTACCAGGAGGAGAGCGGCACGTCCATCTACTTCCGGGACCCGGACGGCGCCCGGCTGGAACTGATCGCCGATCCCCTCGGCGAGATGTACGGCACCGCCGTCCTGTAACCGCGGCTCGCCTGTCGTACCCCGAGACGGTGCCGGACGGTGCCGCGCTTTGGCGTGATCCCACTAAGGGGGTCGTTTAGCCGCTTCCACCACCGCTAAAAGACCCGGCAGGATCTGGCGCCGGAGAAGTGCCCGCGCGGCTGTCGAACGGCCGCGCGGACGGGGGGTGGGTCGCTGATGCCGCGGCGGTCGGCGGGTTCGAAGTTCTTCATCGTGGCGGTCTGCGGGGCCCTCGCCGGCTGGGTACTCGCCGCCGCGGCACTGCCGGCCGCCGCCGTGGCCGGGCTCGCCACCAAGTACGTGTTCGATGCGTACAACCGGATGCCGAGCGAGCTGAAGATCCCGCCGCCCGCCCAGGCGTCCCGGCTGTACGCCAAGGACGGGAAGACGCTGATCACCCGGTTCTACGAGGAGGACCGGCACGTCGTACCGCTGTCCAAGGTTTCCCCGCTGATGCAGAGGGCCATGGTGGCGGCCGAGGACCGCCGGTTCTACCAGCACGGCGGCGTCGACCTGCGCAGCGTGGTGCGGGCGTTCGTCTCCAACGTCAAGGGCAACCAGAACGAGCAGGGTGCGTCCACATTGACCATGCAGTACGTCCGGAACGTGCTGAAAGGGGACGAGGACCTCACCCCGCAGCAGCGGATCGACGCCACCGCCAACACACTACGCCGCAAGGTGCAGGAGATGCGGTACGCCCAGGCGCTGGAGAAGCGTATGTCCAAACAGGAGATCCTGGAGCGGTACCTGAACATCGCGTACTTCGGTGCCGGTGCGTACGGGGTGGAGTCGGCCAGCCAGCGCTACTTCGGCAAGCCGGCCAGTGCGCTGAACCTCCCCGAGGCCGCGCTCATCGCCGGGCTGGTGCAGTCGCCGGACACCGACAACCCGATCAGCGGCGACCGCACGGCCGCGCTCAACCGGCGCGGGTACGTGCTGGACTCCATGGTCGAGATGAAGGTGATCACCCCGGAACAGGCGGCGCGCGCCAAGGCGACGCCGCTGGCGCTGAAGCCCAAGGCGGACGAGGCGCCGAACGGCTGCACCTCGGTGCCGGAGGAGCACAACGACTGGGGCTTCTTCTGCGACTACTTCGTCCAGTGGTGGGACTCCCACCCGGAGTTCGGCGAGACCGAGGCCGAGCGGGAGACCACGCTGAAGCGGGGCGGCTACGACATCGTGACGTCGCTGGACCCGAAGATCCAGGCGGTCGCGCAGAGCAGCTCGGTGGGCGTCTACGGCTACGGTAGCCCCCGGGCACTGCCCCTGGCGGTGGTCCAGCCGGGCACCGGCCACGTCCTCGCGATGGCGGTGAACAAGCGGTACAGCCTGGCCCCCGGTGCGGGGAACACGGTCAACCAGCTCATCGGTGGCGGCGGTGGGGTCAACGGTTACCAGGCCGGGTCGACGTTCAAGATGTTCACCATGCTGGCCGCGCTGGAGTCCGGCCACAAGCTGAGCACGACCTTCAACGCCCCGGCCCGGTTCGCCTCCAAGTTCCCGGCGAGCGGGCACGCCAGCTGCGGCGGCCGGTACTGCCCGGCGAACGCGAACCCGTCCTGGATGGACGGTCCGAGGACCATGTGGACCGGGTTCGGGCGGTCGGTGAACACGTACTTCGTCTGGCTGGAACAGCAGGTCGGCCCGAAGAAGGCGGTGGAGATGGCCAAGCGGCTGGGCATCAAGTTCCGCAGCCGCGCGGACGCCAGGCTGGCCAACACCAAGGAGGTGAACATCTGGGGCTCGTTCACCCTCGGGGTGTCGGACACCACCCCGCTGGACCTGGCCAACGCGTACGCCACGCTGGCCGCGGACGGCATCTACTGCCAGCCGCTGCCGGTGCTGTCGCTGAAGGACGCGAACGGGCGTGAGCTGGACGCGGCCAAGCCGTCCTGCCACCGGGCGATCAGCGCCGATGTCGCCCGGGCGGGGACCGACGCGGCCCGCTGCCCGGTCGGCCAGCAGTCGGCGTACGGCAAGTGTGACGGCGGCACCGCGGCCGCCGTCGGGGCGCTGTTCGGCAGCCGTCCGGTGGCCGGCAAGACCGGTAGCTCGGAGGGCAACGCGACGGAGACGTTCGTCGGGTTCACCCCGCAGATCGCCGCCGCGGCGACCGCGGCGAACCCGGACAGCCCGCAGGACGCCGTGGGCGAGGGGGTCTCGTCGTCGGTCAACATGGCGGTGGCGAGAACCATGGCCGCGGCGCTGAAGGGCCAGCCGGAGGCGAAGTTCAAACCGCCCAGTCGCGGCATCGCCGGCTGACCACCGGCCGGATGCGCCCGTGGCGCCTTGCACGCCGCCACACGGGCGGAAAAGGCATCGCCCCTCCCGCC
>JADGHA010000424.1 GCA_019689695.1 Micromonosporaceae bacterium
CTGCTGTCCCGGCTCCGGCGGCTCGATCGGCGCGGCCTTGGTGACCACGCCGAGCGCGCGCCGCGCCGCCGCGGTGCCCGCGGCCCACCCGGCCCGGTACAGCTCGTCGAGCGCCGCCGTGTCCGGTTTGGCCATGGCCTCGTGCACGATCAGCCGCGCCGCGTGCGACGTGGTCGGGTTCGCTGCGACGAGCCGCTCAGCGAGCGCCGTCGGGTTCGGCACGAGCCCAGTCAAAGCCCGCTCGATACCCGCCCGGTGCTTGCTCACCACCTGGTCGTGATCCAGCAGGGCCTGCTCGACCCGCTGGAGCTTCGCCTCGCCCCCGGGCATCACCCGCCTTGGTCAGCTCGGCCACCTCGGCGTCGGAGTGGTGGTGCCACTGGAACGGCCTCGACCGCTTGCCTTTGCGCACCCATCGCCGGTAGGCGGCCAGCTCGGCCTTCTTCGCCTCATCCTGCCCGTCCTGCTCAGGCTGCTCGGGCTGCTCGGCCGGTTTCGGTTCGGCCGGTGGCTGTCCGCCTGGCGGCGGCGCAGCGGGCACGTGCCCGGCCAGCGGCGCCGGCACGGGCGCGGGCGGCGCGGTCGCCTCCTCCCACGCCTGATCCAGCCACATAGGACCGGACGCCGTGAGCATCATCGGCTTATCGGCCCACTCCGCGTCATACCGCGGCAGGCCCATACGGTCACGGTCCTCATTGAACGTCATCCGGCCGCCCTTGACCCGCACATCGGCGATGTCATCCTCGGCCTTCTCGTCCTCGGCCTCGCCACCGAGGAACTGGAAGGTCAGCTCCGGCGGCATCCCAAGGTAGCGGCGCGAGATGTCGTTGATCAGGTCCACAAGCCACTCGTTGAGCGGCTTGATCGCCTTGCGGTACTTGCTGTCGGTCTGCCCCTCGGAGAAGCCCTTGCCGCCGAGCCCAGACCGCGGGCTGAAGCCCAGCTCCATGGGGTCGACGTCGAAGTGCGCGCAGATCAACTTCACCAGGAACTCGTCATACTCCGGTTTGTACCGCTCGCCCGCGTCCTGGGTGTCGATCGGGTTGATGCCGCCGGGCAGCAGCCGCAACCGGTGCCGGTTGTCGGTCGAGCCGGAATAAAAATCGTTCAGGGTGGTTTCCCACGCGCGGATCTGTTCCGGCGTGAGCGATCCCGCGGCGGCATCGGTCTGCAGCCACGTCGTAGGCAGTGTGCCCACGGTGTACTCGGCGCGCATCCACTGCTCGCGGTGCAGCCACAGGTCCGCGGACATCAGCGCCTGCTCCACCGCGCTATACCCGTAGGGGCTGCGGGTACGTGCGTTGCGCACCGCGTAGATCAGCTCCCCCGCCGTACCCTGCCACGTGTCCGAATCGGACTGGAAGGTGTACTCCCCGCGCGGGAACCCGTACAGCCACTGCTGGAACGCCGGCGCGGGCGGCGCGGGCCGGTTGCCGCGAGTGTCCAACAGCGGCTTGATCGTCGAGCCGTCGAGGATCTCCAGCGACGCGAGGTCACCACCGTAGGTCACCCTCGGGTAGATGGCGAGCGCGTCGAGCACAAAATGCTCCTCCAGCGCCATCGTCAACCAGGTCGAGAAGTTCAGCCCGTTGGTTTTGTCCGGCACCTGCCACCACTCGACCAGCCGCGCGATCTGGTCGGAGTACTTGTCGCGCAGGGCGGACTTTTCGCCCGGGGTGTTCGCGCCGGCCGCCTCCAATGCCCGCCGGGACAGGGTGAAATCCCAGTCCTGGGAGACATGCTCGGCCTTGCGGATCTCGATACAGCGACGCACGAGATCGACCCGGTCGGCGGTTTCCAGCAGCAGCGACCACGGCGTGTGCCGCTGCATCTCGCGCGAGAGGTTCCAGCTGACCGGGTAGGCCCAGCGCCGCGGGTCGGGCTGCCCGGTGTCCGGGCGGGCCGGCTGCAGCGGCTCGGGATAGAGCGGCACACCAGGCCCGAACGCGGCAATGAAGTCGCTCATCTCCCGCGGAAGCGGGGTCGACATGCCCGCGTAGCCCTGAATCTGGGTGCGCTGCTGCAACGCCGCGACCGTGGGTGTCAAATCGGTGGTTTGCGCGCCCGAGGGCAGCTGCACACCGCCCGGCAGGGCAGCCTTAGTGACCGGCCGGCGCGGACGCAGAGGGCGACGGATGCCGATACGACGGCTCACAGCGTGCCCCCTTTCGCACGGGCCAGCTCGGTGAAGAACGCCTCCGCAGCCGACCCCTGCGACAGGCGCAACAGGGCGTAGACCAGGGCGTCCATACGGTCCGGCGACTCCACTTCCTCAGGCGTCCAGGTGCAGAGCTGGTCCTCCAGCACATCGAAGGTGCCGACGTGGTGGACGCGGTGCTGCTCATACAGCGCCGAGACGGGCTCGGCCCGCACCCGTTTGCCTTTTTTGGCGTGCACTTCGCGGATCGGCAGCATCGCCTCGACCTGCCGCAACAGGGTGGCGAGCGCTTCACCACCCTGGTTGGTTTCGATCACGACCTCGTTCGCGTCAAAGTCGTGGTAGGCACCAACGACGCGGCCAGCCCAATCCAGCGGGGTCGTGCGCACCGATCGATCAGCGAGCACATAGTAGGCGCCGTCGACACCCTGGCCCGCGACGACGATTCCGGTCTCGTCAGCGTGCTCACCGGAGGTGACCGCGGGATCGACCGCCACCACGGTGCGCACCAGCTCCGGGGCGCGCTGCACGCGGTCCGCGTCGATCCAGGCCCGCTGCCACAGCGCGCCGGGCACGTCAGTGAGCAGCTCGGCATACAGCTCTTGGCGGCCGAGCCGGGTGCCTTCGTAGCGGCGCCGGAGTTCGTCAAGCACCACGCCGGCGAGGTTGGCCGCGTTGTCGTAGGTCGAGCCGCGCGTCAGCCGGACGTCGGCGGGGTTTGAGGCCCTGTCTATCAGCTCGCGCACCTTGCTGACCGGTAGCGGTGTCGTGGTGGCCACGACGCGTGGATGCTGGCCGAGCCGGAGCCCGAACATCAGCTGGTCCCACGTCTCGGGTGCTTTGAGCACCACCTGGGCCAGCTCGTCCACCCACGCGCGGTGATGCTGGGGGCCGCGGAGGCTGCCGGGCCGCTCTGCGCTGTAGAGCTTCGCGCGGCTGCCGTTGTCGAGGATCAGCTCGCCGAGCGACCGGTTCCAAGTGAGGCCCTCGCCCGGCTTCAGCCCGTACCGCTCGAGCACGGCGAGCAGCCCGGATTCACCCTCAACGCAGATGTCGCGCCCGTCGCCGAACTTGGGTGCGACGATCGCGCACCGCACGCCCGGGTTGCTGACCATGTAGTCGGCGAGGTCCTCGGCGCCGGTGCGGGTCTTGCCGAAGCCACGGCCGGCAAGGATGAGCCAAACGTTCCAGTCACCCTCGGGGGTGTGCTGTTCGGGTCGGCCATGCTCGCGCCAAAACGCGCGGGCTTTCTCGATGGGGTCGCCTCGCTCCGCGTCCTCTTCCAGCTTGGCCGCGACGAGGGCAAGGAGGTCCATCCCCCTCCCCCTGGTTCAGACCGCCTTGAGATGTCGCGCCGCGGCGAGCTTGGCGGGCCCGCGGTCGGCGGGTGCGATCCCGGCGGCGTCGAGCGCGGCATCGATGGCTTTGAGCACAGCCTCGGCCTGCCGTTCGGCGATGCGTACTTGCCGCTCGGCGAGCCCTGCGGCGATCGCCTTG
>JADGHA010000425.1 GCA_019689695.1 Micromonosporaceae bacterium
TTATAAGAGCGGGGCTGGGAGACGGGGCCATCACGTGCGCAGCGCCGGCTCTCCGTCGGCGGGCGGCTCGATCCGTGCCGGCGGCCGTCCCCGGTCAGCGGCGCGGGTACGCGGGCCGCGGGCCGGGCCACGGGACAGGCTCTGGTCGAGGCGGTCCAGATCCTTGCTGGTGGTCGAGACGAGCTGCCACGGCACGCTGGTGACCATCACGCCCGGCTCGAACAGCAGCCGCCCCTTGATCCGCAGCGCGCTCTGGTTGTGCAGCAGGTTCTCCCACCATCGGCCGACCACGTACTCCGGGATGAACACCGTCACCACGTCGCGCGGCGACTCGCGGCGCACGGACTTGACGTAGTCGATGATCGGCCCGGTGATCTCGCGGTACGGCGAGTCGACCACGGTCAGCGGGACCGGGATCTGCCGGCGCTCCCACTCCTCCTGGATGGCCCGGGTGTCCTTGTCGTCGACGTTGACGGTGACCGCGGTGAGCGTGTCGGGGCGGGTCGCCCGGGCGTAGGCCACCGCCCGCAGCGTCGGCAGGTGGACCTTGCTGACCAGGATGATCGCGTGGTTGCGGGCGGGCAGCACCGGCCGGTCCTCGGTCGGCGCCAGCTCCCGGGCGACGGTGTCGTAGTGCCGGCGGATGCCCAGCATCACGGCGTAGAGGACGGCCATCGCCGCGATCGAGATCCAGGCGCCCCGGGTGAACTTGGTCGCCAGCACCAGGATCAGCACGAACCCGGTCATCACCGTGCCCAGCCCGTTGATCGCGCGGGAGCGGATCATCTTCCGTCGGCGTGCCGGATCCCGCTCGGTGCGCAGCAGCCGGTTCCAGTGCCGCAGCATGCCGCTCTGGGACAGGGTGAACGAGACGAAGACGCCGACGATGTACAGCTGGATCAGACGGGTGGTCTGCGCCTGGAACGCCACGATGAGCACCACCGCGAAGCCGGCCAGCAGCATGATGCCGTTGGAGAATGCCAGCCGGTCGCCGCGGGTGTGCAGCTGCCGCGGCAGGTAGCGGTCCTGGGCGAGGATCGAGCCGAGCACCGGGAAGCCGTTGAAGGCGGTGTTGGCGGCCAGCAACAGGATCAGCGCGGTCATCAGCAGGACGACGTAGAAGCCCGGCCGGAAGTGGTCGAAGATGGTCTGTGCCAGCTGCGCGGTGATGGGCTGCTGCTCGTACCCGGGCGGTGCGCTGACGATCTGCGAGCGTGCGCAGTAGCGGTTGACGGTGGGGCACTCGACGAACTTCACCCCGGTCAGCCGGGACAGGGCGATGATGCCGATGATCAACGTGATGGAGATCAGGCCGAGCATGAGCAGGGTGGTGGCCGCGTTGCGGCTCTTCGGCTGCCGGAAGGCCGGCACCCCGTTCGAGATCGCCTCCACGCCGGTCAGCGCCGCGCAGCCGGAGGAGAAGGCGCGCACCAGCAGGAAGACGAAGCCGAACGAGGCGCCGATGCTCAGCCCCTCCGACGTGATCGAGATGTCCGCGCTCGGCGCCCGCAGCGCGTCGCCGAGCGCCAGGTGGCGGAACAGCCCCCAGCCGATCAGGGCGAACATCGAGATCATGAAGGCGTACGTGGGGATGGCGAACGCCAGGCCGGACTCGCGCACGCCGCGCAGGTTGATCGCGGTGAGCACCGCCACGACCGCGACGGCCACCGCGACCTTGTGCGCACCCACGAACCCGATCGCCGCGCCCAGGTTCTCCACGCCGGAGGAGACGGACACGGCGACGGTCAGCACGTAGTCCACGAGCAGCGCGCTGGCCACCACCAGGCCGGGCCGGCGACCGTGGTTGACCATCGCCACCTCGTAGTCGCCGCCGCCGGACGGGTACGCGTACACGTTCTGCCGGTAGCTGGCGACGACGGTCAGCATGACCACCACCACACCCAGCGCGATCCACGGCGAGTAGACATAGGCCCCGGCACCGGCCGCGGACAGGGTCAGCAGGATCTCACCGGGGGCGTACGCCACGCTCGACAGCGCGTCCGAGGCGAACACCGGCAGGGCGATGCGCTTCGGCAACAGGGTGTGCTGCAGCCGGTCGGACCGGAACGGACGGCCCAACAGCAGCCGCTTGAAAATCGAGGTGGAGCTGGCCACGACTGGTAAGCGTACGAGGCCGCCTCACCGAGGCGCCCAGCGCGCGTGGCACGCTGTCGGTACCGGACGGGAGGGATCGCGCGGTGCACATCGTGATCATGGGCTGTGGCCGGGTCGGCTCGACCGTGGCGCACACCCTGGAGGCGCTCGGCCACTCGGTCGCGGTCATCGACCAGGACGCCAGCGCGTTCCGGCGGCTCGGCCCCGACTTCACCGGCCTGACCGTGACCGGCGTCGGCTTCGACCGCGACGTGCTGATCCAGGCGGGCGTCGAGCGGGCGGAGGCGTTCGCCGCGGTCTCCAGCGGGGACAACTCGAACATCATCGCCGCCCGGGTGGCCCGGGAGACGTTCGGCGTGCCCAGGGTGGTGGCCCGCATCTACGACCCGAAGCGCGCCGAGGTGTACGAGCGGCTGGGCATCCCGACGGTGGCCACCGTGCGGTGGACCGCGGACCGGATGGTGCGCCACCTGGTGCCCGAGGGCCACCTGGAGGTCTGGCGGGATCCGACCAGCAGCGTGGCGATCATCGAGACGCCGCTGCACGTGGACTGGATCGGCCGGTCGGTGCGCGCGCTGGAGGAGGCGACCGGCACCCGGGTGGCGTACCTGATGCGGTTCGGCATCGGCACCCTGCCGACGGCGTCCACCGTGCTGCAGGACGGCGACCAGGTGTTCATGCTGGTGACCGACGAGATCGCCGGCGCGGTGGCCAAGGTGGCCGCGACCGCGCCGGCCAGCGCCTGAGGGGTGGGGGCAGCGATGCGGGTAGCCATCGCCGGGGCCGGCAACGTCGGCCGGTCGATCGCGCAGGAGCTGATCGAGAACGGGCACGAGGTCATGCTCATCGAGCGCGAGCCGGAACGGCTGCGCCCCGAGCGGGTGCCGGCGGCCGAGTGGGTGCTCGCCGACGCGTGCGAGCTGAGCAGCCTGCAGGATGCGCAGCTGTCCCGCTGCGACGTGATGGTCGCGGCCACCGGCGACGACAAGGTGAACCTGGTGGTGTCACTGCTGGCGAAGACCGAGTTCGCGGTGCCGCGGGTGGTGGCCCGGGTGAACCGGGCCGAGGACGAGTGGCTGTTCACCGAGCAGTGGGGCGTCGACGTGGCGGTGAGCAAGCCGCGGCTGATGGCGGCCCTGGTCGAGGAGGCGGTCACCGTCGGCGACCTGGTCCGGCTGATGACCTTCCGGCAGGGCGAGGCGAACCTGGTCGAGATCACCCTGCCGCCGGGCGCCCCGTACGTCGGCCGGGCGGTGCGCGACGTCCCGCTCCCCCGCGACTCCGCGTTGGTCGCCATCCTGCGCGGCAAGCGAGTGCTCGTGCCCGGCCCGGACGATCCGCTGGAGGCCGGGGACGAACTGGTCTTCGTCTGCACGGCCGAAGTGGAGGACGCGGTACGGGCGGTCATGCTCGGTTCGGACAGCGGAACGCACCCGCCACGCCGCCCCTCCCCCGCCGATCGAGGAGAAGGCGAGGGTGCGAGCCGGGCAGACTCCTCCTCCGACTTTTAGTGCCTGTTGAAGAACTGGGCCA
>JADGHA010000426.1 GCA_019689695.1 Micromonosporaceae bacterium
TCGAAGGGGTGCATTTCCCCGGCGATCTCCTGGCCGCGCTCGTGCCCCTTGCCCAGCACCGCGACCACGTCGCCCGGCGCGGCCAGCTCGACCGCCCGCGCGATCGCCGCCCGCCGGCCCGCCACCTCCACCGCCCGGCCGGGCCCGGACGCGGCACCGGCCAGCACCTCGCGGCGGATCGCGGCCGGGTCCTCGGTGCGCGGGTTGTCGTCGGTCACCACGACCATGTCCGCGCCGCGCGCGGCGGCGGACCCCATCGGCGAGCGCTTCCCGCGGTCCCGGTCACCACCGGCGCCGATCACGCAGATCAACCGGCCGCCCCGGCTCTCCGCCACCTCGCGCAACGCGGCCAGCACCGCGACGACGGAGTCCGGCTTGTGCGCGTAGTCCACCACGCCGAGCACCGGGCCGGGGGCGTCGACCCGCTCGATGCGGCCGGGTACGCCCGGGCAGGCGGCCACCCCGCGCGCCGCCACCGCCGGATCCACGCCCACCGCGACCAGCGCAGCGATGGCGAGCAGCGCGTTGGCGACGTTGTGCCGGCCGGGCAGTGCCACGCCTGCCTCGACACCACCGTCCGGGCCGACGGCGGTGAACCGCTGCGCGTACGGCTCGCCCGACACGCCGACCGCCCGCCAGGTGGCGGCCGGGTCGCCGGCTGCCGAGTAGGTGACCGTGCTCGGTTTGAGCAGCGGGCGCAGCGCCGGCTCGTCGAGGTTGAGCACCTCCACCGCGCACCTGCCGTCGAACAGCCGGGATTTCGCCGCGAAGTAGTCCTCCGCGTCCCGGTGGAAGTCCAGGTGGTCCAGGCCGAAGTTGGTCCAGCCGCCGACCGCGAACCGCACCCCGCCGACCCGGCCCATGGCCAGCGCGTGGCTGGAGACCTCCATGGCCACCGAGTCGACCCCACGCTCGCGGGCCGCGGCGAGCATGGCGTGCAGGTCGGTCGCCTCCGGCGTGGTCCGCACGCTGTCCAGGACCAGGTCGCCCAACCGGGTCTCCACGGTGCCGATCAGGCCCGGTGTCCGGCCCGCCGCGCGCAGCCCGGACTCGACCAGGTACGCGGTGGAGGTCTTACCCGCGGTGCCGGTGATCCCGATGACGGTCAGGTGCCGGGTCGGGTCGCCGTACACGGCCGATGCGACCGTGCCGAGCACGTCCCGAGGGGCCGGCACCACCAGCGCGGGCAGGCCGGCCGCGGCGGCCGCGGAGGCGCCGGCCGGGTCGGTCAGCACCGCGACCGCTCCGGCCGCAGCGGCGGCCGGCACGAACTCGGCACCGTGCCGCCGGGAACCGGGCAGCGCGGCGTACAGGTCACCGGGACGGACCGCGTCGCTGGCGTGCGTCACCCCGGTGACGGGCACCGGGGACGCGGCCGGCACACCCAGCAGCTCCGCCAAGGCGGCCAGGGAGCGCGGCTGGACCTTCCGCGGACGTACATTCCCGGACACGGCGCTAGACCCTACCCGGTTGTCGCAAAAGGGGAAGCGCCGACACTACCGCGAGATCTTGAAGGTGGGCGGCTTGGTGCCGGTGGGCGGGACGTGGTAGCGCGCCAGGGCGAACTGCATGATGTCCCGGAACACCGGACCGGCCACCGCACCGCCGCCACCGCCCGGCGTATGGGCGAAGACGGCGATCACGAACCGCGGCGCGTCCGCCGGAGCCATTCCGACGAACGAGGCCACCTCTCCCGGCGCGTAGTGGCCGTTGACCACCTGCTCGCCGGTGCCCGTCTTGCCGGCCACCCGGTAGCCGCGGATCGCCGCGCTCCGGCCGGTCGCGCCCTCCATCGTGACCACGGCCTCCATCATGGTGCGCAGCGCCGCCGCGTTGGTCGGGCTGATCACCCGCCGGGTGGTGGGGGCCGCCGCCGGGGTGGACTTGCCGTCCGGGGCGATGACGGCGCGCACCAGGTGCGGCTGTACCCACGTGCCGTCGTTGGCGATCGCCGCGTACGCCGCGGCCATCTGCAGCGGAGTCACCGCGACGCCCAGGCCGATCGGGATGGAAACCGACGATGACCCGCTCCAGTTCTGCGGTGGCTGGACCAGTCCGGACGACTCTCCCGGTACCCCCTCGCCGGTTGGTGAACCCAGGCCGAACTTGCGCTCGTACTCGTACAGCTTCTCGGCGCCCAGCTTGTCGCCGATCCGAATGGCGCCGATGTTGGAGGAGAAGGCGAGCAGGGCGGGCAGCGTGATCTCCGTGCCCGACGGGAAGGGGTGGGTGTCCCACCGGGTGACCCCCGCCCTGGTCAGGGACGGCTTGACCGGGACCGTGGAGTCCGGCTTGATCACACCCTCCTCCAATGCGGCGGCGAGGGTGATCGGCTTGTGCGACGAGCCGGGTTCAGCCATGACCGCGGTCGCCACGTCCTGCCGGTCGGTCGGCTTGGTCTGCGGGTTCAGCGGGTCGGCCGCGTTGTAGGTCGGGTAGCTCGCCTGGGCCAGCACCTCTCCGTTGTGCGGAGTCATCACGACCGCCGCGCCCCAGTCCGCCTTCACCTTCCGCATCGCGGCGTAGAGCGTGACCTGAGCGTAGTACTGCAGGTCCCGGTCGATGGTCAGCTGCAGGGAGCTGCCCGGCCGGGGTGCTGTCTCGCTGTGGTAGCCGCCGGGGATCTCCTTGTTCAGGTCCCCTTGCCCGTGCTCGAAGGTGCGCTTGCCGTCGACGCCGCGCAGCAGGTCGTCGTAGCGCGCCTCCAGCCCTTCCAGCCCGCTGTGGTCCTCGCCGGTGAACCCGATCAGATTCGCGGCCAGGTCCTTGCCGGGCACGTCGCGGCGCTCGTCCCAGTCCGTGCGCACGCCCGGCAGGTTCAGCGCGTCCACCGCCTCCGCCGTCGACACGTCGACCCCGCGCTTGAGGTACTCGAAGCGCACCCACCTGCCGTCCGGCCACTTGTGCCGGCGCAGCCGCGGCAGCAGGTCGGAGACGGGGATGCCGAGCAGCGGCGACAGCTTCGCTGCCGTCTTCTGGGGGTCGGCGCCCTTGGCCGGGTCGTCGGCCAGCCCCGGGTCGGCGTACACCAGCCGGGCCTCCACGCTGCGCGCGAGCACCGCGCCGTTGCGGTCGTAGATCGCGCCGCGCGGCGCGGGCAGGATCACGTCGGTCAGCCGGTCGCGCAGGCCGCGGGCGGCCAGCGAGTCCGAGTCGGCGATCTGCAACTGCACCAGGCGCAGCCCGATGAGGCTGAACATCACGACGGCGACCACCGTGGCCAGGCGCAGCCGGCGCCGCCAGTCGGCCAGCCGGGGCGGGCGCGGCGGAGCGGCCGGCCTGGCCGGCCGGCGCGCGGGCCGGCCCGCCCCGGTGGCTCTCCGGCGCGGCGGAGCGCCGGTTCGCGCGGACGGCGGCTGGGACTGGCCGGCGCCCGCGCGAGTGCGGGTCGTGCGTGACTGCTGCCGTGTCCCGGTGCCGGCCGGCGCAGGACCGGTGCCGCGCCGGGACGGCGGTACGGGCTCGCCCTTGTGGCGGGGCGGCGGCCATTCCTGCCAGACCTCGCGTACCGTCCGCCCGCGCGGGGTGTACCGGCGGGCCTCGGACAACGCGCTCGGCCGCCGGACCCGGCCGCCCCCGCGGGTGGCCGGGGCATCACCGCGGCCCGGCACCCTCGCGCCGCGCCCGGCAGCGGCGCCACCC
>JADGHA010000427.1 GCA_019689695.1 Micromonosporaceae bacterium
GGTCGGCCTGCGCGCTGGCCAGCGGCGCCTGGTTGGGGACGAGCTGGTCCGCGCCCGGCGCGCTGGCCGCGCCGAACGCATCCATGCTGCGCTGGAACAGATCGAACCGGCTGAGCAGGTTCTCGCTGAGCGAACGGCTCTCGGTGCTGTCCACTGCGGACCGCAGGTCGTCGGCAAGGTCGCCGGCCGGGTCGGTGAACGCCGACCGGACCACGGCGAGCGTCGCGATCTGCGCGGTGCGCTCGGATACGGGACGGGTCGGCGCGACGATGGTGAGATCGGCCAGGCGGCCGGCCGCCACGGTAACCTCCGGCAGCTCCTCGGCGGCGGCGTCCTCAAGGAAGAACGCGTCCGCGTCCGGATCGCGGATCAGCCCCGATGTCTCCCGCACCCTGCCGAAGAGCGCGAGCAGCATCTCGGCGGCCTGGGTGTGCGCCGTGTACGCGGCGGCCGCATCGGTGAAGGTCCGCGGCAGCGCGTCGATCTTGCCGCGCAGTGCGGACCAGCGGTCGTGGCTGCCCAGCTCGTCGCCGAACCGGTCGTCGACCTGGGTGGTCGCGGCGACCGCCCGGGCCAGCGCCTGGGGGTCGGCCGGTGCCCGTCCGGCGACCGCGGCGGTCTGCGCCTGGCTCAGCGCAAGCGTCAGCTGCCACAGCGACGCCAGGTACGCCACGCCGTGCCGTTCCTTCTCGGCGAACGCCTTCTGCTCTCCGGTCGCCCGCTGAACCTGGACGAAGAGCACGGTCACCGGGATCAGGACGGCCACCAGCACCAGCGACCGCACCAGGCGTCCGGCACGTCCCGCCCGCTGGTGGGAAGACTGCGCTGAGGACGGCATCGTTCACCTTCCGGCCCGTGGAGGAACGTGATCGACCTCGGATGGTGACCCTGGGTAGGTCGGGAGTCGACCCGGTGTCCGTGAAGCTAGTGGAGCGAGGGCTGGGCGACGCCACCTCCGTTAAGTCACCTTTCCGACTGGAAGCGCTCCCATTGCGCAACGTCTGTGCATCTTGGACGGAGAGTGTGTGTCGCGCTGGCGAAGGGACCACTTTCTGCCGGTCTCATCGGTTACACCGGAGTTCGCAGTATCGGAAACCCGCGACCGACGTGGTCCGCTCAGGCGGACAGCTCGCGCTCCAGTGGCGTCCGGAAACGGGGGGTGACTCGGACGTTGCGGTGCCACACCCTCAGCCGTTCGGCCGCGTCGGCGACCGCCGCCTCCGCCTCGCGCCCGATGTCCTCCATCAGCCGGTAGACGATCTCGCCGTCGGCGCGCTGCGCCCACCCGCCCACGATCCGGCCGTCACACCACACCGTCGGACCGGGGTTTCCGGACCGATCGAACAGTGCCGGCCCGTGATCGCCGAGGAACCAGTCCCGTCCGGACCACCCCATGACCGTCGGGTCCAGCGCGGGAAGCAGGGCGACCCACGGTTCGGGAACCGGCTGTGGGTCAAGGTCGTCCGCGAGCACCAGACCGGTGCCGCCACCGTCCAGATCGACCTCGACCGGGTTGATCGCGGCCAGCGCCTGCTTCACCGCGGCCGCCGTCCAACCGGTCCACCAGCGGAGGTCCGCGACTGTGCCCGGACCGTACGCGGACAGCCACCGCCGGACGAGCTGCACCCGGGCCGGCTCGGTGGGCAGCTCGGGCAGCCCGCCCGGCAACCAGGCCGCGGTCGGTGACCACCGGTACTGGCTGCTGATCCAGGAGCCGCGCGGCCGTCCGCGGATGATCCGGCCGTCGGCGGCGAGCAGGAAGAGCACCCGGGTGGTCAGGTTCACCACGGCCTCGTACTTCTTGCCCTGGGCCTGCACGATCCGCTCCCGCAGCGCCGGCACGTGCTCGGCCAGCTCGGCCCCGGTCGCCTCGCCGAGCGCTTCGAGCGCCCGCACCGTGGCTTCCTCGGCCTCCTTGAGCCAGCTTTCCGGCTCGGCCCCGTCGGCCGGCACGCCGCCCTGCTTGAGTTGCCCGACCAGCCTGCGGCGTTCCTGCGTGGCGATAGCCCGGGTGCAGGCGGCGTGCACGACCGGCGCCAGGTCCACCGGGACGACGAACACGGTGCGGCGCATGCCGAGCATCCGCACGAGCGAACGGTCTTCGTAGAGGGCCTTGTCGAGGTCCCTGACCGGCGCGAGGCCGGTCCTGGCGGCGGTGGCGAGGTAGACCGTTGCCGGGTCGGTGGCGTGCAGGGCGACCAGCGCGTCGGCCACGGCCACGGGTCCGGTCGCCGCGCCGGCGACGCTCACCCTCCCGGCCCCGGCCGCGGCGTGCGCTTTGGATGTGGCAAGGCGATGCCGTACGGCGATCCGGGCCCGCCGCTGTTCGGTGGTGATCCGCCGCCGTGCCCCTGCCATGGCGTTCCTTCCGAAAGGCCTGTCGGTCAACCTGCGAGGTTGCGGTGTTGCTCGGCGCATCGCCTACGACTGATAGGCATGAGCATGCACGAGCCCGCCGGGTTCTGGGCATCGCTCGGCTTCGTTACCGAACCGTAATATTCTTGCGACAACTACTTTCGGTAGCGCCTGCTGGGTGGATATCGCATAGATCACCCGGAAAGTTCGGTCGCTAGGCCGCCTCTCGTTCACTCGCCAGTAACGTGCGGTGACTCCCGCGTGTGGTGCGGGTTACCCGTCGGTAGCAACGGGTCTTGTGACGTACGTCCCTTCGCGAGAACATCGGCACGCCACGCTATACGCACCTGCGTAGCGGGGCAGCATGACGACACTCCTACCGCTCCGGCTTCCCGGCGGCCGATTGGGCCGCGTCGGTGGCACCCCTCACGAGGAGGAATCTGTGAAGGACACGCAGGGCAATCTGGTGCTGGGGCGCACCAGGTGGCGGCGGTTCGCCGCCGCGGCGATCCCCGCCGGTGTGGTCGCCGCGGGCCTGTTCGCTGGCGTCGCGGCCGGCATCGTGCCGGTCTCGATCAACATCTCCGGCCAGTCGTTCAAGGTCTCCGCGAGCAGGTTGGAAGGGGACGGCTTCGCGCAGTACCCAGGGGTCGAGGTCGTGGAGAAGGACAAGACCGACCCGAAGAAGGGCATCAAGCCAGTGGCCACGTCCGCCATCCGCAGCGCCGACCTGTACGACCTGTGCCAGTCCGTGAAGGTTCCGGGCACGCCGTTCGTCCTCCAGATCCACGCTGGTGGCGGCGGGACCCCAGCGCACGCGGACAACCTGCTGATCAGCTTGGACAAGCTCCAGGGCGACGCCACCTTCACCAAGATTGACATCGGTATCGACGCGTCGCTGGCGGAGAAGGGCGGTGCCCCCGGGAACCTCGGCGACTTCGCGCAGCAGGCCGATCACGTCACGATCACCGACCTCAAGCAGGAGGCCTACAGGACGCAGGCCGGCACCTTCACCCTGAAGGGGCTCGACATGCGCATCAACACCCAGGGCGAGGAGTGCTTCGCGTCGTAGTGACGGGAACACCCGAGGCCCGCTGGGCCCGCTGAGCGCGGTTCCGGCGGGCCTCGCCTTGGGGCGGCCAGGGGAGCGACAGGAAGACCCACCCGAGGAGGAGTAGGTGACATCCGCGGACGCGGTACATCGGAAGAGCGGTGCGCTGGCCCGCGGCTGG
>JADGHA010000428.1 GCA_019689695.1 Micromonosporaceae bacterium
TGGTGCGGGCGGGTTACGCCGGCAAGCCGGTGGACCCGAAGAAGCTCAGCGATCCGGACGTGCCGCTCAGCGAGCTGGTGCCCTGACCGGCCGCTGACGCCGGCCACCGGCTCCCGGCGGCCGCGCGGCCGGCGTCAGCGGTCCCCGGACGGTGCCGCCGTCGACTCCCGCAGCCGCAGCGACGGGCTGATGATCACTCGGTGCGCGGGCCGGTCGGGGTCGGCGAGTCGCTCCGCGACCAGCCGGACGGCGGCCTGCCCGATGGAGCGGCGCGGCGGGCGTACCGCGGTCAGCGGCGGGCTGAACAGGCCGGCCACCTCGTCGTCGTACGCGACCACGGACAGGTCCCCCGGCACGGCCAGGTGGCGGTCCTCGCAGCGCTGCACCAGCGCGATCGCCTCGGCGTCGGCGTGCACGAGCAGCGCGGTCGTGCCCGTCTCCAGGCACCGGTCGAGGATGCCGTCGAGGGCGGCGTCCCACTCCGGCGGGACGGTCGCGGTGCGGCCGGCGTACCGCGACGCCGACCAGCTCCAGCTCCGCACGTCGGGCACCAGGGTGTCCACTGTGGTGGCGGGGTCGATGCCGCATTCCGTCGCCGCGTCCAGCCACCCGCGGTGCACGTGCGGCGTGGTGGGGCTGTGCTCGGCCAGCACCGCGCCGACCTTCCGGTGCCCGAGCGAGACCAGGTGCCGGACCGCCATCGCGGCGCCCAGCGCGTGGTCGGTCACCACCGACTCGAAGACCGCGTGGTGCGGGCCGGCGGTGGCGGTGCGCTCGAGGAGGACGACGGGGATGCCGGTCGAGGCGAGCCACTCGACGGTCCGGCCGGCCGTGGGCGCGTCCATCCGGGGCGCGATGATCAGGCCGTCCACGTGCAGCTGGTCGACCAGGCGGGTCAGCTGGGGCCGGTCGTCCTCGGTCTCGTACGACGAGCCGCGCAGCACCACGCGCATGTCGAGGTCGCGGGCGGCCTCCTCCGCGGCGCGCACCACATCCGGCCAGTAGTAGTCCAGCGACGGCACGAGCATCCCCAGCGATCGGCCACTGACCGGCGACCGGCCGCTGGGCGGGGCGACGGTGGCGGATTGCGGGGCGTCGGCCGAGCCGGTGGGCTCGGCGTCGATGAGAGCGACTCCCCCGTGCACCCGGCGGACCAGCCCTTCGGCGGCGAGCTGGGCGACGTCCCGGCGGATGGTCACCGCGGCGGCGCCGAGGGTGTCGGAGAGGTCGGAGATGCGCAGCACCCCGTCGCGCTGCAGGGCCTCCAGCAACCGCGCACGCCGGGCCGCCTGCAGTGGCCCACGGCTGTCCGACGCGCTCACCGCCGCTCCTCCACGGTCGTGACGAGAGTACCTATCGGGCCCAGGCTGGTGATGTCGATGTCCAGCCGGGTCAGCCGGTCGCCCCACACGTCGCGGAGCATCGGGTCGTCCAGCTTCCGTTCCGTCAGGGTGCACCGGGCGCCGGCCGGCTCCCAGCTGACCACCACGGCGCCGGCCTCGTCGAGGGCGACGATCTCGGCCCGGCCCGGGCTGAGGGATACGGTACCCGCCGCCACCAAATGTGCCCGGGTGGGTGCGCCGTCGCCGGCGGGGTCCAGCTGCCACCGGTCGCGGATGACGACGCGCGCGGCGGCCCGGTCGAGCCACGCCTGGCGCCACCACCGCTGGGTGCCGCCGCCGGGGTAGGCGGCCGCCAGATCCAGCGTCAGCCCGGACCGCGCATCGCTGATGACGGCGCGGACGTCGCGGGCCGCGTACTGCCGGCCGTGGCTCTGGGCGCGGCCGCGGATCTCCGGCACGTTGTGCCAGGAGCTCTGCATGGTCCAGATGTCGTACCGGCCCGGCCCGAAGGTCTGCGCGGTGTAGGTGGGCCGGCCCGGGTCGACGAGGACGGGCACGCCGCCGAGGGCGACCACCACGCTGCCCACGTCGTTGTGGTTGTGGTGCTCGCCGTTGTGGCCGCCCTTGACCGCCAGCGCCAGGCCGGCCGAGCTGCCCGCCGCCGCCCGCGCCAGCAGGACCTGGGTCGACTCGAACCAGACGTCGCGCGGTAGCGGCGACCGGTCCGGCGTGGCGGTCCGCCAGGCCGGGTCGGTCAGCGCGCGCAGCAGCCTGCCCAGGCCGTGCTCCTCGGTGGCGACCGGGGCCCCCGGCCGACGGTGCGCGGCGGCGTGCGCCTGCGCGGCGCGGTCGCCGAGCCGGCGGGCCGCCTGGTGCAGCGCCTGCCACGGCGCGCCGGCCGGGGCCCGGGCCGGGCCGTCCGCGTGGTTGAGGTACCAGTCCCCGCCGAGATGCACGCGGTGCGGGAAAGCCACGGTCTGCCGGAGCGCGTCGACCTCGGCGGCACCGAGGGCGCCCCGGGTCGCGTACGCCAGCACGTCGAGCGCTTCAAGCGCCCGGCAGGCGCCGTTCCACCAGTACGCGTAACCTTCGTCGATGGCCCCGTCGGGCGGGATCGACGCCACGTAGCGGTCGAGCCCCGCCACGACCAGGTCGACGATCTCCGCCCGGCGCCGCGGGTCGTCCACCAAGCGCAGGGCGGCGACGAGGACGTTGCCGTGGATCCAGGCGCTCCAGTTGTGCACGTCGCCGTCCAGGCCGAGCCAGTGCCAGTCGCGCCGGTTGACGAACGGGGTGAGTACGCGCCGGTCCACCTCGTACCGGATTCGGGCTCGGAGCCCGGGGACGTGCTGGTCGAGCTGGTCGCCGAGGAGCTGGTCGATCCAGGCCAGCTGGGCGGCGACCTCGCCCGCACCGAGATCCAGCACGGGGTGCGCCACGCTCGGCACCACGGCGCCGTCCACCCGGTGCGTCTCGTCGTGCGCCGGCCAGCACCAGCTGCTCTGTTCACATAGGAGGGTCACACCGTCGGCGACCTCGTCGATCCAGCGTGGATCCAGGGTGACGGCGGCGAGGACGACCGCGCGGCTGATCCGGCGCTCCCGGGCGAACACCACGCCCTCGTACGAGCTCCGGTCCCCGTCGCGGAAGTAGCGGGCGTAGGCATGGGCGAGGGGCACCGGCCACGGCGACCGCAGGTCGGCCTCGGCGCGCTCGCGCAGGTGGTGCAGCGTCGCCTCGTCCTGGTGCTCGGGGCTCCAGGTCCGGCGGTCGCTCGCCGGGGCGACGGGCAGGGCGTCCGCGGGGGACGCGAGCAGTCCCGCTGCGCCGCGTCGACGGAGAGCCGGCCATGCGGAGGCCAGCGGGCCGGCGAAATGAGGTGTCATCGGCCTCCTCGAGCACGACGCGATCACCACGAGCGGACATGATCGTATCAGATCGAATTTTCGGGTCAACATCTAGTTGTGACCGCATCAGTTCGATAACGGCATTGACATGCTCCCTTGTGAACGTTTTACTTCCCCGAAACGGCCACCTCATGGACCGGAGCGGGTGTGCGAGAGAACTACCCGGGCCCCCCCGACGCCGCGAGCCCACCACCGCGGCATGCCGCGGAGTGGACCCGACAGGACCTGGTCGACCTGGCCGACCGGATGTTGGCGGCGGTCCGCCCCTACGCCTCGCCTGGGCACGCCCGCATCACCCTGCCGGGGCCGGAGGG
>JADGHA010000429.1 GCA_019689695.1 Micromonosporaceae bacterium
GGGCTGGCGCGACCAGCCGGCGCCTGCGCGGAGCCTGCGGCAGGCTCGCCCGTCCCGCGCGCTGCCTCCCATCCGGACTGTCTGGTCGCCGGGCCGATCTGCCCCGACGACCAACCGTCGGCCCTGGAGTCGCACCAGGTCCACCGGCCGAAACCTCGGCCGGGTCGCGGGCTGGCGCGGCGATCGCCGCGTTCACCGCCGGTTCGGAATCTCACCGAGTCCCGCCAGCGCGTGGTGGGTTACTTCCGAGTCTCCCACGACGGCCGCGGTTGGCCAGCGGGGGGCGACCTAATTCACAGGCATGACCACCCGGGTCAGCCGGTCCGGCGGTCCACCGCGATGTACGAGCCGGGCTGCCGCTTCGCCACCGACTTCATCTCGCTCGCCACCGAGACCACCTCGTGTGGGTCGGTGAACCGGCGGGACCGCGACTCGGCCACCCCGACCGAGATGGTGACCAGGTTGGCCTGCTGGACCTGGCCGCGCCGGTCGGTCAGCTCCAGGTAGCCGCGCTTGGCGTCGGCCGGGTCGTAGAGCGCGTCGGCGGCCTGCTCGAAGTCGACGATGGCCCGCTCGATGAGCTGGCGCATCTGCCGCGGGCTGCACACCACCACGAAGTCGTCGCCGCCGACGTGACCGAGGAAGGCCGGCGGGAGCCCGGCGGCGACCACCGCCCGGTGCAGGGACCGGGCCAGCGCCGTGATGAACTCGTCGCCACGGGCGAACCCGTACGCGTCGTTGACGCTCTTGAACCGGTCGATGTCCAGATAGCACACGGCGTAGTCGACGCCGCTGCGCACCCGGTCGGCGATCTCCCGCAGGATGCGGGTGTTGCCGGGCAGGCCGGTGAGCGGCGAGACCTCGCGGAACTCCTGGTTGCGCCGCAGCGTGGACTGCACCCGGGCGATCAGCTCCAGGGTGTCGAACGGCTTGACCAGGTAGTCGTCCGCCCCGGCGGTCAACCCGACCACCTTGTCCACGGTCATCCCCTTGGCGGTCAGCATGATCACCGGCAGGGCGACGGTCATCGGGTCGGCGCGCAGCCGGCGGGTCAGCTCCAGCCCGTCCACCTTCGGCATCATCAGGTCCACCACGGCCAGCGCCGGCCGGTGCTGCTCGACCAGCTCCAGCGCCTGCTCACCGTCGCCGGCGACGAGCACCTGGAAGCCGTGCAGCTTGAGGTTGACCTCGACGAACCGGGCTATGTCCTGGTCATCGTCGACGACCAGGATCAGCTCGCCGCCCTCGCCGGGCTCCGGCGCGGTCACCCTGCGACCGCCCGCTCGGCCAGCCGGCGCAGCGCGCGCACCGCGGCGGCCGGGTCGTCCGCCCCGTAGACCGCGGTGCCGGCGACGAACGCGTCCGCGCCGGCCTGGGCGGCCTCGGCGATGGTCTCCTCGGCGATGCCGCCGTCCACCTCGACGCGCAGGTGCAGGTGCCCGGCGTCGATGTGCCGGCGGGCGGTGCGCACCTTCGCCAGCATCTCGGGCAGGAACCGCTGCCCACCGAAGCCCGCCTTGATCGTCATGATCAGCAGGGTGTCGAAGTGCGGCAACAGCTCCAGGTACGGCTCGACCGGGGTGTCCCGGTCGATGGCCAGGCCGGCCCGGCTGCCCGCGGCGCGCAGGTCGCGGGCGAGCGCGGCCGGGTCCGCGCAGGCCTCGGCGTGGAAGGTCACGTTGTACGCGCCCGCCTCCGCGTAGCCGCGCGCCCAGCGGTCCGGATCCTCGATCATCAGGTGCACGTCCAGCGGCAGGTCGCTGGCCTTGCGCAGGCTCTGCACCACCGGCAGCCCGATGGTCAGGTTCGGCACGAAGTGATTGTCCATCACGTCGACGTGCAGCCAGTCCGCGTCCTGCTCCACCACGCGCGCCTCGTCGGCGAGGCGGGCGAAGTCGGCGGCGAGCAGGCTCGGGGCGACGACGAGCGATGGTGCGGTCACGCCGGTCAGTCTACGAATACCGGCAAGGCCCTGCGTCAAGCCGCCGCCCGGGCCACCGCGACCTGCCCCACGGCCTGCGGGCGCCGGGCGGCGGCCGGGCGGCTCACGAGGTGCGGCGCAGCAGGGCGAGGAACATCGCGTCGGTGCCGTGCCGGTGCGGCCAGAGCTGGACGGCCGGCCCGTGCTGCTTGTCCGGGTGGCTCCCCGCGAGCGCCTCGACGCCCGGCATGCCGGCGGGCAGCGCCGACCGGGCGTCCAGCTGCTCGACCGGAATCCCGGACCGCCGCAGCGCCTCGGCCACCGTCACCCGCGTCTCCACCACGTGCGGGGAGCACGTGGCGTAGGCGACCACGCCGCCGGGGCGGACCGCCCGCAGCGCGGCGCCGAGCAGCTCGCGCTGCAGCCGGGTCAGCGGTGGCAGGTCGGCGGGCTGGCGACGCCACCGGGCCTCCGGCCGCCGGCGCAACGCGCCCAGGCCCGTGCACGGCGCGTCCACGAGCACCCGGTCGAACGAGCCGGCGGGCAGCGCCGGGTCCTGGCCCACCGACCGGCCGTCGGTGTGCACCACCTGCGCCGGATAGCCCCGGACCGCCTGGGCCACCAGCTCCGCTCGGTGCCCAGCGATCTCCACCGCGGTCAGCTTCGCGCCGCGCTCGGCGGCCAGGCCGGCCAGCAGCGCCGCCTTGCCGCCCGGCCCGGCACACAGGTCCAGCCAGCTCGCGTCCGGCCCGCCGGCCAGCGGGGCGTCGGCCAGCGCCAGCGCCACCAGCTGGCTGCCCTCGTCCTGCACGTGGGCCGCCCCCTGGCCCACCGCGGTCACCTCGGCCGGCGATCCGCTGGGCAGGTAGACCGCGTACGGCGAGAACGCCCCCGGGGCGCCCCCCACCTCGTCGGCCAGGTCGACCGCCTCGACGCGGCCCGGGCGGGCGCACAGGTGCACCGGCGGAGGCTCGTTGTCCGCGGCGAGCAGGCGGGCGGTCTCGTCCAGATCGCCCCCGAGCGCCTCGGCGAACGCCCGTACGATCCATTGTGGATGGCTGTGCACCAGCGCGAGGTGCCCGACCGGGTCGGTCTCGTAGGCCGGCGCCAGCTCGGCCAGCCACGCCGCCAGGTCCTGCCCGGCGATCCGGCGCAGCACCGCGTTGGCGAAGCCGGCCGCGCCGGGCGCCACCGCCCGCACGAGGTCCACAGTGGAGGACACGGCGGCGTGTGGCGGCACCCGCGTGTGCAGCACCTGGTACGCGCCCATGCGCAGAGCGTCACGGGCCGGCGGGTCGATCCGCGACACGTCCCGCTCCGCGGCCCGGCTCAGGATGGCGTCGAGGGTGCCGAGGGCGCGCAGCGTGCCGTAGGCCAGCTCGGTGGCGAACGCCGCGTCGCGGCCGGCCAGCCGCATGTCCCGCAGGATCGCCGGGAGCACCAGGTTGGCGTACGCGTCGTCGCGGAACACGGCGGCGATCGTCTCGTACGCCGCCTGCCGGGCCGGATCCGACGGCGGGCGGCCGGACCGCGGCGCCCGCCTGCCGGCTCGGCCACGCCGCCCATCCCGGTCGGCCGGCCGGCCGGCCCCCCGGCCGCGGCCCCGCCCCACCCGCCCCCCCGACGCGACC
>JADGHA010000430.1 GCA_019689695.1 Micromonosporaceae bacterium
GTGCCGCCGTCCGATCCGCCGCCGTCCGACCCGCCCGCCGCGCCTCCGGCTGGCGCCCGGGTCGCCGCGGCTTGCGACGAATAGGGCAGGTAGCCGACCTCGCGTACGCTGGCCAGCACGATCCCGTCCGGGCCGCAGACAACCACCTTCGCATCGCTGCGCACGTTCAACTTCTCCGCGCCGCTCGCCGGGTCCAGCGCGATGATCCGGTCCGGCTTCGTGTCCACGACCAGCGCCGCGTACTGAGTCAGCGCCGCCTCGGCGCCCGGGTGGACGGCCCGTGTCCACAGTGGCTTCTTCCGGCCCAGCCGCAGGCCCATCACTGCCTCGCCGTCCGCCGCGCGCACCAGGGCGTACCGGTTGTTCACGGCGAGCACCTTCTCCCCGGCCGCGCCCACCCACAGCACCCGCCCGTCGTTGACGTCCAGCACCGCCTCCCGGCCGTCCGACGCGACCCCGACCACCACGTTGCCCGCGCCGGACGGCGTGCGGCGCTGCTGGCATCCGCTGCCCGAGGTGGTGCGCAGGTTGACGCCCGCCTCCTTCCACACCTGCCCCCCGGTCACCGGGTCACGGGCGTCCACCGTGAAGTAGCAGGCCCCGTCGCCGGGGGTCGCCGTCACCCGCAGCAGCCGGCCGCCGGCCACCACCACCTGCTCCCGGCTGCCCTGCTCGACCGAGGGCAGCATCCGCCCGGCAACGGTGTCCACCGGGTAGACGTGCCGCCCGACCGGGAAGCCGAGCAGCCGGGGCATCGGGAGTGGGCCGTCCGGCTGGTCGGCCACCCGGTGCGCGGTGAGTGGGCGCATGGCCTGCAGCTTCGGGTTGTCGGCGAAGAGGCTGGACTCGACCCCGGGAATGTCCACCTGCCACAGTTGATCCCCGTCCCGGGGTGACGAGGCGGTCAGCGTGCAGTCCTTCGGGCCGTAGCAGCGCGCGTCGACGATGGCGTCCCGGTAGGTCCACACGCCGACGGCGTCGTTCTCGTGCCGCAGCACGGATCCGTTCCTGGGGTCGATCACGTCGTACCCCTTGACCAGCAGCTTGCCCACCACGACGACGGCACCGGCACCCTCACCGGCGACGGCCGACCAGTCCGCCTTGCGCGACCAGATCTCGCTGCCGTCCGAGACGCGCCTGCCCTTCACCGAGGTGTCCAGCTCGACGACGAGGGTGTCGCCGGCCCGCGCGACCGAGTCCGGGCGGCCGCCCACCCGTTCCTGCCAGCGGGGCGGCGGGTCGCTGAGGCCCCGGCTGGCGTTGACCCAATCCCAGATGTCCGGGAACGGGTTCCAGGTGTTGGTGCTGACCAAAAAGATCATGACCAGGATGCCGGCCACAACCCACCCGCCGTAGCCTTTTCCCCTGGTCGCCACTCCTAAACCCTAGCGATGCCCGCGAATGACGGGCGGCTAGAGGTGATCAATCATGGTCCGCCCGTGTCGGTGGGTTTTGCACGGGTTTCCACCGCCGCTTCGACGAGCGGGATCACCCGGTACGGGATCTGTTCGGCGAGCGCGATGATGGTCGCCGCCCGGACGATGCCCTCGTACGAGACGACCTGGTCGATCACCCGCTGCAGGTCGGCGTTGGACCGGGCGACGATGCGGCACAGCAGGTCGCCGGAGCCGGTGATGGTGTGCGCCTCCAGCACCTCGGGGATGGTCGCCAGGTGCGCGGCGACCGGGTCGTGGCCGCGGCTCTGCCTGATCTCCAGGGTCACGAAAGCGGTGACCCCGAACCCGATGGCGGCCGGCGAGATCTCCGGCCCGAACCCGCGGATCACCCCGCGCGCCTGCAGCTTGTCCAGCCGGGCCTGCACGGTGCCGCGGGCCACCCGCAGCCGCCGGGAAGCCTCCAGGACGCCGATGCGCGGCTCCTCGGCGAGCAGCTTGATCAGCCGCGCGTCCAACCCGTCGAGGCTCACCGGCCAAGTGTAGTCAATCTGCCTAGTGATCAGCCGATATTGGCTGGCGGATTGTGCAACGTGGCCAGTTGATCGGGCGACAGTTGCCCAGGTCGCGACCGGACGCGATCCTCCTCGGATAGCCGACTCGAGGGGAGCAGCGACGATGACTCAGGCGATCGACCGGCCGGCCGACGAGAGCACCCTCGACCAGCTCGTCGGAGCCGTGCCCCACGACATCTCCCGTGACCCGTTCCCGGTCTCGGGGATCGACCACATCACCTTCGCGGTGGGCAACGCCAAGCAGGCCGCCCACTACTACTCCACCGCGTTCGGCATGACCTGCGTCGCCTATCGCGGGCCCGAGCAGGGCTACCGGGACCACGCCGAGTACGTGCTCACCTCCGGCTCGGTGCGGTTCGTGTTCTGCGGCGCGGTGCACGCGGCCGCCGACGCCGCCGCCCGCCACGCGCGGCACGGCGACGGGATCTCCGACATCGCGCTGGAGGTGCCGGACGTGGACAAGGCGTACGCCTACGCGACCGGCCAGGGCGCGACCGGGCTGGCCGAGCCGCAGGACATCACCGACGAGCACGGCACGGTCCGGATGGCGGCCATCGCCACGTACGGCGACACCCGGCACACCCTGGTCGACCGCTCCCGGTACAACGGGCCGTTCCTGCCCGGCTTCGTCGCCCGTCCACCCATTGTGGACCGCTCCACCGCCGTCGCGGGCAACGCGGCGGGGGCCGGGAAGGCACAGCGCCTCTTCCAGGCGGTGGACCATGTCGTGGGCAACGTGGAGCTGGGCCGGATGGACGAGTGGGTCGACTTCTACCGGCGCGTCATGGGCTTCACGAACATGGCCGAGTTCATCGGCGACGACATCGCCACCGAGTACTCCGCGCTCATGTCCAAAGTGGTCGCCAACGGCACGCGGAAGGTGAAGTTCCCGCTCAACGAGCCGGCGGTGGGCAAGCGCAAGTCGCAGATCGACGAGTTCCTGGAGTTCTACGGCGGGCCGGGCGCCCAGCACATCGCCCTGGCCACCGGCGACATCCTCCGCTCGGTGGACGCCATGCGCGCCGCCGGGGTGGAGTTCCTCAGCACCCCGGACTCCTACTACGAAGATCCGCAGCTGCGCGCCCGTATCGGCAAGGTCCGGGTGCCGATCGAGGAGCTGCAGAAGCGGGGCATCCTGGTCGACCGGGACGAGGACGGCTACCTGCTGCAGATCTTCACCAAGCCGGTACAGGACCGGCCGACGTTCTTCTTCGAGCTGATCGAGCGGCACGGCTCGCTCGGCTTCGGCAAGGGCAACTTCAAGGCCCTGTTCGAGGCGATCGAGCGGGAGCAGGAGCGGCGCGGCAACCTGTGACCTCCCGCGTTCCGGGCCGGCGGCGACTGTGCGAAGGTTTATCCCGTGAGCGAGGCTTGCCGAGCGGACCGGCGGGACGGGATGGCCGGCTCCCGCCGGCGGCAGCGGCGGGAGGCGCTGTGAGTCGCATCGAGCCCGGGTGGTACAAGGACCCGGCGGAACCGACCACCCAGCGGTACTGGGACGGCGAGGGCTGGATCGGCGACCCGTTGCCGATCGACGCGCAGCCGCCGCCCGGCCCGCCCTGCGGGCT
>JADGHA010000431.1 GCA_019689695.1 Micromonosporaceae bacterium
AGGGGGCGCTGGTGGGCCCGCCCGGCCGGCCCAGCGTGGCCTGCCCGGCAGCCCAGCGTCGCGCGCCCGGGCCGCCTCGCAGGGCGCCCGGCACGGGCCGCGGCGCGGCCAGGCGGCGCCTCAGACTGGCTGCTCGCCGACCGCGAACTGCACCCGGCCGTTCTCGTCGACCGCGGCGTCGAGCGCCTTGTCGCTCAGCAGGGCGGCGGCCTCGGCGTCCAGGAACAGCCGGGCGCCCGACCGGTCCAGCACCTCGTCGCCGTCCAGCGGCTGCTCGGCCAGGCTGAGCGTCAGCGCGCCGGCCGTCGGGTCGGTGGCGATACGCAGGCCGGCGCCCGCCGGTACCTCCTCCTGCTCGGTCAGGTTGCGGATGACCGCCACGGCGTTGTCGGTCAAGGTGAGCATTGCTGAGCTCCTCGTGGTTGGGCGCACCACCGACCCGCCAGGGCCGGCCGCTGGTACGACACGATCTATCCCGTCGGGCAGCAAGCTTCGCCGGCCGTCCGATTGCCCACGCTTCCCGCTCTGGAGAGCCGCGTCAAACTGACCGAAGAAAATGGTGAGATTTGTCGCAGTATTCCGGCCCGGTCAGGCCGAGTCGATCTCGTGCAGCACGCGGTCGAGGATCTCCGGCGTGCGGCTGGGCGGTTCGGCCTCCACCGACAGGCGCTCCAGTGCCTCGGCGTACGCGTCCGCGTCGTCGCGCTTTTCCAGGTAGATCGCGCTGGTCAACTGCTCGGCGTACACGATGTCGGGCAGGTCGTCCTCGGGGAAGCGCAGCAGGGTGAACGCCCCGCCCGCGGCGGAGTGGCCACCGGCGGCGAACGGGAGCACCTGGATGGTGACGTTGGGCAGCTTGGTCGCCTCCATCAGGGCCGCGATCTGGCCGCGCATCACTGCCCAGCCGCCGATCGGCCGGCGCAGCACCGCCTCGTCCAGCACCGCCCACAGCTGCGGCGGGTTTTCGCGGGTGAGCAGCTGCTGGCGCTCCATTCGCAGGGCGACCCGCTTCTCAACCTGGTCCGGTGTCAGGCGCTCATGACCGAGCAGGGTCACCGCGCGGGCGTAGTCCGCCGTCTGCAGCAGGCCGGGGACGAACTGCACCTCGTACGTGCGGATCAGCGACGCCGCCGGCTCCAGGCCGAGGAAGGCCTGCAGCCAGGTGGGCGACACGTCTCCGAACCGGTGCCACCAGCCCGGGCTGTTGGCCTGCCGGGCCAGGTCCAGCAGCGTGCGCCGCTCCTGCTCGTCACTGACCCCGTACAGGGTGAGCAGGTCCGCGACGTCGCGCTCCTTGAACCCGACCCGGCCCAGCTCCATCCTGCTGATCTTCGAGTCCGAGGAGCGGATCTCGTACCCGGCCGCCTCCCGGGTGATGCCCTTCGCCTCTCGTAGCTCCCGTAGCCGCCTGCCGAGCAGGATGCGCAGGACGGTCGGGCCCGTGCCCGTTCCAGTGTCGGGTTGAGCCGCAGTCACCCGCCGGCCTCCGGTCCTTCAACTCACCCAAACAGTTGCTCGCGCCCCGTGCTGCTGCGTAAGCATGCCATGGCCGGAGGGTGAGCCGCGCCCATCCGGATGGTCGGCGTTTCATCGGCCTACCAGATTGCCGGCGGGTGACCGGAGCTCAGACGAGCAGGTGGTCGAAGTCTCCGTCCTTGGCGCCCTGGACGAAGGCCGCGATCTCGGCCGAGGTGTAGATCAACGCCGGGCCGTGCGGATCGCGGGAGTTGCGCACCGCGACCTGCTCCCGACCGGGGAGCACGGCCAGTTCGACACAGTTCCCGCTGGGGTTGCTGCGCCGGCTCTTCTGCCAGGCGACGGCCGGCAGTTCGCCGGTCGGCATGCCATTTCGGATCTCATTCATCGAGCTTGCACTCATGCCTTCCTGCCCCCGTGGAGCGAGTACCGTGACGCACGCGCAACTGCACGTGCATCAGCCCTTGCTTCTGCAAGGGACAACCGGGATGATAACGCTTGTGCGTTGTCTGTCCAGTTATTCACTTTTGGTGACTGGGAGGGGACGGTTGGCAGCGATGAAGGGTCCACAGTGGACCCGGTTGCGCTGACGGGCGGCCTGATCGCGTTCTGCGGCGCGGCCGTGGCCTGGTGGACGCGCCGGCGAGCGGCGCGCGCCGAGGCCGAGGTGGCCCGGCTGCGGCAGGAGCTGGCCGCGGAACGGCACGCGGCCGCCCACGACCCGCTCACCGGGCTGCCCAACCGCCGGGCGTTCTACCAGCTCGGCCCGGCCCTGGTGGCCGACCCGAAGCGGCAGCCGCTGGTCGCCGTCCTGCTCGACCTGGACGACTTCAAGCAGATCAACGACCGGCTCGGCCACGCCGCCGGCGACGAGGTCCTGATCACCGTCGCCCGGCGGTTCGCCGCGTACGCCGGGAACAACCTGGTGGCCCGGCTCGGCGGCGACGAGTTCGCCGGTCTGCTCACCGTGGCGCACCTCGACGAAACCTGGCTGAGCTGCGCGGCGCGGGACCTGGCCGACGTGCTCGCCGCACCGATGCTCGTCGCCGGCTGCCCGATCACCCTCACCGCCTCGGTAGGGGTGGTCCCGGTGCACCAGGGCGCCGAGCTGTCCGAGGTGCTGCGCCACGCCGACGCAGCGATGTACCGGGCCAAGAGCGGCGGGTACGGCGTGTCCACCGCGCCGTTGCGGTACCACCTCGGCGCACCCCACCGCGCACCGCTGGCCGGCTGGGTCGGCCGCCACCAGGCGGTCTCCCGGCCTCTGGCCGAACGCGGCGCGGGCGGTGCCGACCTGAACGAGACAGGAGGGCAGTAGGTTGCCGGCCCCGACGATCCACCCGAGCCAGCGCGACCCCCGCGAGGTCGCCCCGACCGACAGCTACCGGCCCGCGGACCGGGTGTGGGTCTACCGCGGCGGCACCTGGCGGGCGGGGGTGGTGGAGGCCGCGTCGGAGCGGGCGGCGACGGTCACCTACCGGCCCGGCAGCGCGGCCGCGACCGGCGTCGACACGCTCACCGCGCCGTTCCTGCTGCCGCGCGCCGACACCGACCCGGTACTGGACCAGGGCGGGCACCCGCCGCGGCGGCGCGCGTAGCGCGTAGCGGCGGTCCAGGCGATTCCCAGGTGACACACAGGCAACCGGGCTACCTTCGTCGCCATGGACGAGAACCGTGCCCGCCGAGTCGTCGACGCCCTGCGTGCACGTGGCATCCCCGCGCACCTGTCGCGGCCACGGGCGGGGCTGTCGCAGTTCGGGATCCGGGTCGCCCTCCCGGACGGGCGTGAGGCGATCTGGGACACCGACGGCACCGCCGGGCTGGAGGCCCAGGTGATGGGTGACGGGGTGCTCGTCGGGTTCGTCCCGGTGATCGAGGGGTCTGAGGACTTCGACGAGCAGCAGGTGGTGGACGCGATCGCGCGGACGGACTACGACCAGCCGATCGCCCGCCAGCGCCGCACACCCGCGCCGCCGGCGCCGCCGCTGCCCCCCGAAGGCGGGTTCTTCCGCCGCTTCATGGAAGGCTTCCGGGAGCGCTGACCGGGCCCGCCCGGCTG
>JADGHA010000432.1 GCA_019689695.1 Micromonosporaceae bacterium
GCGGGGACGGTTCCCAGGCCTCCACGTCATGGCCGTCCCCGGTGAACCGGCGGCCGAAGCGGCGCACCCGGTTGACGTTGTCGGAGACCAGCAGCCACATGAACCCGCAGGCGCCGACGATGAACGGGATGACCGGGACGCTGTCGGTGTGGACCGCCACCGGCACCGAGTAGATGGCGAGCATGGGCAGCCCGGCCAGCGCCGGCCGGCGCAGGCCGACGGTGAACACGTCCACGCAGATCGCGACGAAGCCGACCCCGAGAACGGTGATGAACAGCAGCGGATCCCCGTCCGGGACCGGCACGCCCAGCTCGCGCATGTCGGTGACCGACTGGCGCAGCAGCTGGCCGAAGTGGTCGAAGGTGCCCGGCGACGGGAGGATTCCCGCGTACTCCTGGTGGCTGGGGAACATCCAGGTCAGGGCGAACAGCAGGGCCAGCGCGCCGGCCCCGGCCTGCGCCCAGACCGCGAGGCGCGCCGCCCGGGCCAGGGTCGCCGCGCCGGCGATCAGCGCCACCGCGAGGAAGCACTGGACCAGCCAGGTCCACCGGTCGAATATGGACGACAGGGGGGCGGCGGCAAGCAGGGTCGCGCACGCGGCCACCGCGCTGGCCTGCGGGCGGTTGTTCATCGGTGGACGCCTTCCTCTACAGCCTGGCCCGGCTCTACAGTCGGCTCGACACGGTCTCGGCCATCGCCGCGCGCCAGGCGAAGCCCTGCGACCCGCGGGCCGCCTGCGGCCACAGCGCCGGCAGGGCGCTTCCGTGCGGTACCCTGACCACCCGCCAGCCGCCCTGCAGCAGGGCCAGCGCGGCGGAGGTCTGCTCCTGGTCGGCCCGTTCCCGCGCCGCCGGGTCCAGGTTCAACCAGGTGGAACTGTCGATCAAGAGTGCTACGCAGGTGGCCCCGTTGCCGCGCAGCGAGCACAGCAGCTCGGCCTCGGCCGTGGTCAGGATGCCCACCAGCGCGATCACCAGGCCGCCGTCGGAGCGGCGGCGCACCTGCTCCACCAGCGTGGAGATGTCCGAGCGCGGGCTGAGCCGCACGTCGGCGAGCTGGTCGAGCAGCACCCCGTCGCCGGTCAGCTCGGTGGCCTCGACGTCCACCCCGGCACCGGTGACCAGCCGCAGCTTGTACCCGGCGGTGCGCAGGTGCACCGCGACGCTGGCCGCGGCGGAGACGGCCCACTCGAAGCTGGCGGTCGGGCCCTCGCCGGCGTGCGCGTGCGCCCGGGTGTCCAGGACCACGGTGGCCCGGCTCTCCCACGGCTGCTCCTCGCGCCGCACCATCAGCTCGCCCACCCGCGCGGTCGAGCGCCAGTGCACCCGGCGCAGGTCGTCGCCGTGCCGGTACTCCCGCGTCGCCGCGTCGTCCTCGCCGTGCACCGCCACCGAACGGGCCCGGCTCTCGCCGGTGCCCGCGTACTCCCCGGCCAGGCGCACCACCGGCAGCGGGACCACCTGCGGGATGACGGTGAGCTTGTCGACGCTGGGGAACGACCGGGTCAGCTCGCACAGCCCGAACGGGTCGGTCAGCCGGACCACCAGTGGACCCACCGGATACCGGCCGCGCACGTCGGCCCGCACGGTGTACGCCACCGAGCTGGCCTGGTGCGGGCCGAGCCGCTCGAGCACCAGCCGGGGCCGGCTGCCCAGCGCGTACGGCAGCCGGTCCTCCAGCAGCAGCGTGCCGGTGGGTAGGCGGGACAGGTTCTGCAGCCGCAGCACGGTCCGCGCGCCAGCCCCGGCCGGTACCCGGTGCGGCTCCAGGCTCCGGGTGCAGGCCAGCTTGTACCGGCTGCGCCCGACGTAGCCGGCGGCCAGCAGCGGCAGCGCCACCAGCAGCACCGCCACCCGCAGCAGGTCCTTCTCCCCGAGAATCAGGGCGGACAGCGCCGCGGCGGCCGCGGCGGCCAAGAACGACCGGCCGCGAGTGGTCAACCCGCGCAGCGCCTCCCGCATCTCAACGCCTCCGCGGCTCGTACGGCGACGGCCCGCCGCTGACCGGACTGCTGGGCGGCCGGGTGTCGTACGGCGAGCGGCTGCGCTCGTGCGGCAGCGGCAGCCGGTGCACCAGATCGGCCACGATGGCGTCGGTGGTCCGCCGGGCCAGCTGGGCGTCGGCGGTCGGGATGATCCGGTGGGCGAGCACCGGTACGGCCAGGCTCTGCAGGTCGTCAGGGAGGACGTAGTCCCGGCCCTCCAGCGCGGCCACCGCCCGGGCGGTGCGCAGCAACTGCAGGGTGGCCCGCGGCGAGGCGCCCAGCCGCAGGTCGGGTGCCTCGCGGGTGGCGTTGACCAGGTTCACCGCGTACTGCTTGATGGCGTCGGCCACGTGGACCTGGCGCACCGTGGCGATCAGCCGCCGCACGGTGGCCGCGTCGGAGACCGGCTGCAGCGCGTGCAGCGGATCCTCGGCGCCGTGCACGTCGAGCATCTCCAGTTCGGCACCGGCGTCGGGGTAGCCCACGGCGATCCGGGCGGTGAACCTGTCCCGCTGCGCCTCGGGCAGCGGATAGGTGCCTTCCATCTCGATCGGGTTCTGGGTGGCGATCACCATGAACGGCACCTGCAGCTCGTAGGTGGTGCCGTCGACGGTCACCTGCCGCTCCTCCATGCACTCCAGGAGGGCGGACTGGGTCTTCGGTGAGGCCCGGTTGATCTCGTCGCCCACCACCAGGTTGGCGAAGACCGCGCCCGGCTTGAACTCGAAGTCGTGCGTCTCCTGGTTGTAGACGCTGACCCCGGTGACGTCGCTGGGCAGCAGGTCCGGGGTGAACTGGATACGCCGTACGGAGCAGTCGATCGAGCGGGCCAGGGCCTTGGCCAGCTTGGTCTTCCCGACGCCGGGCACGTCCTCGATGAGCAGATGGCCTTCCGCGAGCAGGACCGCGAGCGCCAGCCGTACGGTGGCGGTCTTCCCCTCGATAACCTGCTCGATGTTGGCGACGATGGCGTCCGTCGCGGCGCGGAACTCGTCACTGGGGAAGGGGCTACCCAGCTCGTTCTCGATGCGCTGTGTGGTCACTGGCCTCCTCCTAGTCGTCCCGCGACTGCCCCAATGCGAGTCACGGGCGTACCCGCAGGTTGCGCGGGGGACCGCCCGGCTCAGCCATACCCGCGAGGACGACCTGCATGCAAACAGGCTAACCGGCCTTTGTGGGCTCGCCGAATGCCGAAGGGGGCACTCGTGCACACGGCATTTCTTCTATGCCTAGCTGGTCCCGTTTCGTACCGACCGGCTTGCCAGACATAGGTGGACATGTCATCCCACATTTGCGGATGGTGGTTTGGTAGCTCGCGCCAATCGCCGGTCTGGCCGCAGCGCCCTCGCCCTGCCGCACGGCCGCGGCGGTCGCACCGGGCGGCTGCTGGACGATCGCAGTGGGGCGTGCTGCCGTGCGGTGTGGCCGCGCGAGAGCGCCGGAAGGAAGATCACCACGCGAGTGCGCCGGAAGGGAGATCACCGCGCGGGAGCGCCGGAAAGGAGATCGAGAGCGCCGGAAAGGAG
>JADGHA010000433.1 GCA_019689695.1 Micromonosporaceae bacterium
ACGCCTCCGTGAGGCCCGCCGGCCCGGGGGCGCGGGCCCGCGGCCCGCCCGGCGGCCGCGCGGCCGGCGGCCGGTCGCGTATCTCCCCGGACAGTCGAAACGCCCTGCCTGGTAAGGTCCGTGCCAGATCCGGGCGGGAACAACCCCGCCATGGGAGAAAGAACGTGTTCGGCCTGCGGCGGGACCGGGCGCTCAAGAGCCACCCCCGGTAACGTGTGCGGCCGGTGCGGCGGGACAGGCAAGGAGTCGACGTGAGCCAGCCCACGGCGAGCGGTGCGAGCGGGGCGAGTTGCCCGCGCTGCTGCGACGACCCGACGTCATGGCGCACCGGTGAGATCATGTACGCCCGCCAGACAGGCCGCGACCTCCCCCCGTTGCCGCCCAAAAGCTCGCGGCCGGGGGTGGATCCCGTGACGGGGCGATCGTGCGGGTTGTGCGGGGGCTCTGGCGTCATCCGCACGGGCTGACCCGGCGAGGCCCTGCGCCGTAGCCTGAGCTTGTCGAGAGCCTTCAGGAAAGGTGCAGGGCCTATGGACGACGCTAGCATCTCCGACCGGGTGCGCTCTTTGCGTACCCGCCGCGGGATGACCCAGGAGGAGCTGGCCGAGGCGGCCGGCCTCAGCCTCGCGGTGATCAAGAAGCTGGAGCAGGGCGGCACATGCCGCATGGAGACCTACCACCAGCTAGCCCGCGCACTCGGCGTCAAAACCGTCTGGTTCGTGGCGCCGTCCTCTCCCGAGCCGCGCGAGGCCGCCGTCGACGACACGGTGCTGGCCGACATGCGCAGCGCGATCACCCCGCCGATCGGCCTGTCCGGCAAGCCGCTGTACGGCACCGCCGACGGCGACCAGCCCGACCTTGACCGCCTGCGGCAGGCGATCAGCTCGGCGGCGAAGAAGTACCACAACGACCAGTACGACGAACTCGCCGCGATGATGCCCGGCCTGATCCGCAGCGCGCACCACCACGTGGACGCCTACGACACCGGCGACGCCCATCGGGAGGCGCTGCGGCTGCGCGCCGACATCGTCGGACTGACCGGCCGCTACCTCATCCAGATCCGCGCGCACGACCTGGCGCTCATGGCGTTGCACGCGTCGCTGCGGGACGCGCTGGAGATCGGAGACATCCCGCTGGCAGCCGCAGCGGTGTCCAGCCAGGCGTGGGCGATGCTGCGGCAGGGCCGACTGGACGAGGTCGAGCAGCTGTGTGTGCAGACCGCGGACGAGGTCGAGCCGCGGATGTCGCGCGCCACCCCGGACGAGTTGTCCGGCTGGGGGTATCTGATGCTGCGTGCGGCCAGCGCCGCGTCCCGCAACAACCGCTACGACGAGGCACGCCAGTACGCCCAGCTCGCCACAACGGCCGGGGCGCGTCTGCCGTACCAGCATCAGGACCTGGCCGGGCACGTTGCGTTCGGGCCGTTGACCCCGGCGCTGATGGGCCCGGAGATCGAGATGCTGGCGGACCGGCCCGACAGAGCGCTCGAGCTCGCGCAGCGCATCCCGCGGGACGTGGGCGCCGGCAACACGTCCGGGTGGGACCGGCATCGACTGGACGTGGCTCGGGCGCACCTGCGCCTGGGCGACGCGGACACGGCCACCGAGCTGATGCACACGATCCGGCGGGAGCACCCGCTGTGGCTGCGGTATCAGCAGTACGCCCGCGACATCACGCGGGAGATCCTCGCGTCCCGTCCCCGGATGCCGAGCCCGGCCATGCTCGAGCTGGCGGATTTCATGGGGGTGGAGCCCTAGTCGATGCTGGGGATACGTTGCGTATCCCTTTGGGGTGAGGCGCAGTCAAAAGGCTGCGCCTCATCGCTGTTAGGCCGCTGTCACGCTGCGTACTGTCTGCGTCATCCATCACACCCGGGGAGTCGGAGAGATGGTCGCAGCACTGAGCGGGCCTCGCCCGTCGCTGGCCGAGTACGTGGCCGCCGACTTCGGGCACGCATGGGACATCTGGCGCGAGGTTGGGCCGGACGGCACGCACGGCGACTGGGTCGCCCGCGAGCTGCACCCTGACGGCGGCGCCGAGCCCAGGGAGCTGAGAGCGGCGACCATTCCCGATTTGGTCGACATGCTCTGGCAGGTCGGCTCATGAACGCCACGGCCCGGGCGCGCACCCGCGTGCCGGAGGAGCGGGCCGTGGTCCCGGAGGGGATGACCGCGGCCGGTGCGCAGCAGCCCGGCGTGCTGGCCGCGGGCTCAGACGCCGCACAGCTGCCCGCCCGGATCATCGCGCGTGGGGACGCCCGCGCGGAGACCGACAGGCGGGGGCTGTGCGGTCTGATCGTCCGGGCCGGAGACCCGGACGTGCCGCGCGGGAGCACCCCGCACCCAGCCCTGCGCGGCCTTGAGCGGGCTGTCTCGCATGATGCGCTGCCCGCTCAGCTGCACGGCCCGGCCCGGACGATTCGCGGCCGGGCCGTGCCCCCGCACACAAGACGACCCCGGGCCGCTGTGTCGGCAGCGGGAGTCCCGGGGCCTCGCCGGACGAAAGGGGTCCGACTGTGGACGAGTATGACCGACTGCGCGCCCTGGCCGCACAGCTCGCGATGCGTGGCCTGACGATCGACCACATGCTGCACATCGCGGCGCCGGACGCGTCCGCCACCATCACCTGCCGCGGACGCGCCGAGGACGGCGACCGGCTGTGGTTCTTCACAGGCGACGGCACGCCGCTCGCCGAGGCCGACGACGAGCACCTGGCCGACGCGGTCCTGCTGGTGCTGGGGCACCTGCGCCGGCGCGCCGAGGAGACCGCGAGGGTGTCGTCATGACCGGGGACGATCGCGCGCGGCTCCTGCACGAGCTTGAGGCACGGTTCCCCGGCGTGCAGCCGTGGTATGGCGAGTACACGCGCGGCTGGTACGCCTGGGACCGTGTCGGCCCGCTGCTCGCCGGACGGACACCCGCAGAGCTGGCGCGGGCGATCGAGGCGGCCCGCAGCCGGCGCCCGGACATCTACGGCCGGCCGTGGAGCACTCCGGCGCGGGCCGATGCCGGGTGAGACGCCGCGCTGGATAGACGTTGGCGTCGACGAGTGTCCGGCCATGCATCCTCGACCGGCTCGTCTGGGGGCCTGCCGTCTGGTCTGGTACCTGGTCGACCGGCCCGACCGGTGCCGGGTGCACGCCGCGACCTGCTGTCGGTGCTTGGAGGTGTCGTATGAGCTGGTCAGCTTCGGCGGCGCGTACGCCATTCGCCGGGCCCGCCGCACCGGCCGACGTGAGCAGCTCACCGAGACACCCCGCGTCCGGCGTCGCCTCATTGACGAGTGGTGGGCGGCCGTGTTGAGCGGCCGCGCCGTTTAGACCCCGCGGCCCCTGGGTGCAGGCGGCGCACCGCCTAGGGGCCGCGGCACCAGGACGCCGCGCCCGTGATGCCTGGATTTGGGGAGTTGCTCGGACGCGGGCGCGGCACCAGACCGCCGCATCCTCGGGGGCGGGAATCGCTGCGCACACACTCTCACCCGCCCCGCCCCCTACATGACCTGTG
>JADGHA010000018.1 GCA_019689695.1 Micromonosporaceae bacterium
ACCGGCCCCTCCTCCGACACCGCGACTCGTCCTAGGCGAGACTACTGAGGCAGGGCTGGTGCGGGCGAACGAGGGAGCGGGCGATGGACTTCGACGTCACGGTGGAGATCCCCAAAGGGAACCGCAACAAGTACGAAGTGGACCACACCACGGGCCGGATACGACTCGATCGCACGCTGTTCACCGCTACCCAGTACCCGGCGGATTATGGCTTCATCGAGGGCACCCTGGGCGAGGACGGCGACCCGCTCGACGCCCTGGTCCTGATCCAGGAACCGACCTTTCCCGGCTGCCTGATCCGCTGCCGCGCGATCGGCATGTTCCGGATGAAGGACGAGAAGGGCGGCGACGACAAGGTGCTCTGCGTGCCGTACGGCGACCCGCGCCTGGAGCACCTGCGCGACATCGAGGACGTCGGCGAGTTCGACCGGCTGGAGATCCAGCACTTCTTCGAGGTCTACAAGGATCTGGAGCCGGGCAAGTCGGTGGAGGGCGCCACCTGGGTCGGCCGGGCCGAGGCCGAGGCCGAGATCCGCGCCTCCTACCTGCGCGCCCAGGCCAGCTAGCGCTCCCCGCGCCCCGGTCGAGGGCGGGGCTAGCCGGAGAGGCCGCGGACCCGGGCGTACAGGCCGAGTACCGCGCAGGCGACCGGGACCACCGAGACCACGGTGAGCACGTCCACCACGTCCGCCAGCCGGCCCAGGTACGGTGACGGCGGCCGGTTGGCGTACGTGCCCCCGGCGGCGACCACCACCACCGCGAGGATCACGGTCACCGCCAGCAGCCCGAGCAGACCCGCCTGCCCGGCCTCTCCGACCAGCACGATCGCCAGCAGGAACAGCCCGGCCAGCCCGGCCGCGAGCACCGGCACCCGGTGCCGCACGGTGACGAACAGCCGCGACCGCAGCAGCAGCGCGGCGCCCGAGACGGCCACCAGCGCCCGGGCGGGCGTGCCGCCGGCCGTCACCAGCACGGTCGCCGCGCAGACGAACAGGACCGCGTGCCCGACCAGCATCCCGGTGAGCAGCTCCTCGGTCCGCGCCACCGCGGCGAAGACCCGGGCCCGGTCCGGCCGCTCCCGCGCCGCGGCCAGCCCGGCCGGCCGGCCGGCGGTGAACTCCTGGCCGAGCTCGCCGGTGGGCAGCGTGACCGGCGGCACGGGCACCTTGCCGAACCGGATCGCCAGCAGCGGGAGCACCCCGATGGCGCAGACCAGCGCGGCCATCAGCACCGCGGCCGCGCCGGCGGTGGAGAGCGCGAAGCCGGCCAGCGCGCACACCGCCCCGAGCAGGCCCACGGTCACCCCGGCGGCGAAGACCCCCAGGCCGGCGGCGACGCCGACCGCGCCGAGCACCGCGACGAGCAGCACCGCGACCGACCCGACCAGCAGCTGGGGAGCGCCGAGCCAGGCGAGCACGCCGACCGCCGACGTCGGCCCGGTATCGCTGGCGACCAGCAGCCCGCCGCCGAGCCAGGCGTAGGGCAGCGCGAAGCCGCCCAACGCCGCGCCGGCCGGCGCGTTGCCGTACGCCCGGGACGCGGTCACTCCCGCGAGGGTGAGCAGCACCGCGATACCGAGCGCGACGAACGCGCCGAAGTCCCACCCGGCGCCGCCGCGCAGCACGGCGAACAGGCCCGCGGTGAGCAGCACCGCGGCCGCGGAGAGGGTCGCCTTGCGGGTCGAGCTGGGCTGCCACGCGGCGCCGCGGCGCCGCGCACCCTCCGCGATCGCCTCCACCACATCGTCGTACTCCAGCTCCGGCCACTCGACCCGAGCCGGCACCAGGTGCAGCACTTCTCCGTCGCGAACGCCCTGCGGGAACAACCCCTGGGCAGGGGTGAGGATCGCCCCGTCGGCACGGCGCAGCAGCCAGCCGCCGTGCCGCTCGCCGTCGTCGGCGAGCCCTTCCCCGGCGTGGCTGAGCAGCTCGGGCAGCAGTTCGACGAGCGGCACATGCTCCGGCAGCGCCACGTCGACCCGACGCTGCGGCGCACTGATCGTCACCCGAGCCAGTCCCGCCGTCACCAGGGCACCTCCTGCACGGCCTGCGAGATTCAGCGCACTTTACCTACCATGAGCCGGGCGCGTGGGTGTCCCGCGGCTGGAGAGGAGATCATGAGCAGCGTCGTGGTCAAGCGACCACCGCGCCGGCCGGCGCCGGAGATCCCGACCGGGGACCTGGTAGTGGACGCGCCGCCGGAGATTCCCCAGGCGACCGGCGGCAAGTGGACCCAGTTGTTCATGACGCTGCCGATGCTCGCCGGCTCGCTCGCCATGGCCATGATGTTCGGGCAGGGCCGCGGCGCCTACTCGTACGTGGTCGGCGGCATGTTCGGCATCTCCTCGCTGGCCATGCTCGCCACCACCTGGGGCAGCTCCTCCGGCACACCGAAGAAGGCCGAGATGATGGCGGCCCGCCGGGAGTACCTGCGGCACCTGGCCAGCCTGCGGCGGCGGGTCCGCGAGACCGCGGCAAAGCAGCGCAGCGGGCTGTTCTACCGGCACCCCGACCCGGGCCAGCTGTGGTCCACTGTGGGCAGCCACCGGCTGTGGGAGCGGCGGCCGACCGACCCCGACTTCGGCGTGGTCCGGGTGGCGGTGGGGCCGCAGACGCTGGCCACCCCGCTGATCCCGCCGGTGACCCGGCCGCTGGAGGACCTGGAGCCGATGACCGCGGGGGCGCTGCGGCGCTTCCTCGACGCGTACTCGGTCGTGCCCGACCTGCCGGTGGCGCTGTCGCTGCGCAGCTTCGGCCGGGTGTTCCTGCGCAGCGACACCGGCCGCGACCTGGGCGGGGCGACCAGCGCCCTGCGGGCTGAGGGCAGCACCGACGCCCAGGCGCTGGCCCGGGCGGTGGTCTGCCAGATGGCCGTCTTCCACGCCCCGGACGACCTGATGGTGGCGGTCTGTGCCGGGCCGGAGCGGCGGGCCGCGTGGGAGTGGGTGAAGTGGCTGCCGCACGCCCAGCACCCGACGCGCACCGACGCCCTGGGCGCGGTCCGGCTGGTCGCGGACAGCGCCAAGGAGCTGGAGGAGCTGCTCGACGAGGTGCTGGCCAACCGGCCCCGGTTCACCCCGGGCAGCACCGGCCCGCCGGACGGGCCGCACCTGGTGGTCGTACTCGACGGGGGAGACCTGACCGGGGCCGCGCACCTGACCACGGACAGCGGTATCGACGGCGTGACCATCCTGGACCTGGACGGCCGGCCGCCGCGGATGCTCGACCGCTCGGTGCTGGTGCTGGAGACCGGGCCCGGCCGCCGGCTGTTCACCTACACCATGGACGGCCAGGCCGAGGTGGGCGTCGCCGACCAGTTGTCCATCGTGGAGGCCGAAGGCATCGCCCGCCGGCTCGCCCCGCTGCGGCTGGCCGCCGCGTCGAAGTCCACCGAGACCCCGCTCGCCGCCGAGATGGGCCTGGCCGAGCTGCTGGACATCGCCGACCCGTACCACTTCGACCCGGCCGTCGGCTGGGCGCCCCGGCCCAACCGCGACCGGCTGCGGGTGCCGATCGGCGTCGGCACCGACGGCGCGCCGGTCGAACTGGACATCAAGGAGTCCGCGCAGGACGGCATGGGCCCGCACGGGCTGCTCATCGGGGCCACCGGCTCCGGCAAGTCCGAACTGCTGCGCACGCTGGTGCTGGGGCTCGCCGCCACCCATTCGTCCGAGACGCTCAACTTCGTGCTGGTCGACTTCAAGGGCGGCGCCACCTTCGCCTCGCTGGACAAGCTGCCGCACACCGCCGCGGTCATCACCAACCTCGCCGACGAGCTGCCGCTGGTCGACCGGATGGTGGACGCCATCAACGGCGAGCTGGTCCGCCGCCAGGAGCTGCTGCGCCGGGCGGGTAACTTCGCCTCGCTGCGCGACTACGAGAAGGCCCGCGCCGGCGGCGCCGCGCTCGCCCCACTGCCGTCGCTGCTCATCGTCTGCGACGAGTTCTCCGAGCTGCTGTCGGCCAAGCCCGACTTCATCGACCTGTTCGTCCAGATCGGACGGGTGGGGCGTTCGCTCGGCGTGCACCTGCTGCTGGCCAGCCAGCGGCTGGAGGAGGGGCGGCTGCGCGGCCTGGACACCCACCTGTCGTACCGGATCGGCTTGCGGACCTTCTCGGCGATGGAGTCGCGGGCGGTGCTCGGCGTCCCGGACGCCTACGAGCTTCCCCGCTCGCCCGGCCACGGGTACCTGAAATTCGGCACCGAACCGCTCATCCGGTTCAAGGCCGCGTACGTGTCCGGCCCGTTCCGCCGACCTGGCGCGAGCGGGTCCGGGACGGCTGGGCGGGGTGGTGCGCGCCTGGTCCAGCCGTACGGGACCTGGTTCGTCGCCCCGCCGGAGCCGCAGCAGGCCCCGGTCACGGCCCCGGACGAGCCCGGCGCGGAGAGCCTGCTCGACATCATGGTGAAGCGCCTGAACGGACAGGGTCCGCCGGCACACCAGGTCTGGCTGCCGCCGCTGTCGGTCGCGCCGGCCCTGGACGAGGTGCTCGGCCCGGTTGTCACCCACCCCGGGCGTGGCCTGACCTTCAGCAACCCGGAGCTGCACGGCGGGCTGCAGGTCCCGGTGGCCCTGGTGGACAAGCCGTTCGAGCAGCGCCGCGACCTGCTGTGGCTGGCCCTGGACGGCGCGGCCGGCCACGTCGCGGTGGTCGGCGGCCCGCAGAGCGGCAAGTCCAGCCTGCTCCGCACCCTCATCTGCGGGCTCGGGCTCACCCACACCCCGGCCGAGGTGCAGGTCTACTGCCTGGACTTCGGTGGCGGCTCGCTCAGCTCGCTGCGCGAGCTGCCGCACGTCGGCGGGGTCTCCGGCCGGCTGGACACGGCCGCGGTACGCCGGACCGTCGGCGAGATCGCCACCCTGCTCGCCGAGCGTGAGGCGCGCTTCGCCACCCTCGGCGTGGACTCCATGGCCTCGTACCGCAAGCGCCGCGCGTCCGGTGGGCTGTCCGACGACCCCTTCGGCGACGTGTTCCTGGTGATCGACGGCTGGTCCACGGTGCGCGGTGAGTTCGACGACCTGGAGCCGGTGATCACCGACATCGCCACCCGCGGCCTGTCGTACGGCATCCACGTGGTGGCCGCCGCGGCACGGTGGATGGACTTCCGGCCGGCCATCCGCGACCTGTTCGGCTCCCGGCTGGAGCTGCGGCTGGGCGACCCGAGCGACTCGGTGGTCTCCCGCAAGGCAGCGGCGAACGTGCCGGAACGCGCGCCGGGCCGCGGCATCACCGCGGAGAGCCTGCACTTCTTGACCGTGCTGCCGGAGCTGGCCGGGCTGGGCGGCGACAGTGCCACGCTGGCCAAGGCGGTGGCCTCGGCGTGGGCGGGCCCGCCGGCGCCAAGGGTCCGGCTGCTGCCGGCGGTGGTGCCGTACGCCCAGCTGGACATCGCGGCCACGACCGGTTTGCAGTTGCCCATCGGCATCGCCGAGGCCGATCTGCAGCAGGTCGCCGTCGACTTCGCCGCCGAGCCGCACTTCTTGCTCTTCGGCGACGCGGAGTGCGGCAAGTCGGCGTTCCTGCGCGCGCTGGCCACCACGATCGTCACCAAGTTCGCCCCGGAGCAGGCGCGCATCATTCTGGTCGACTACCGGCGCAGCCTGCTCGGCGCGATCTCCACCGACCACCTGATCGGCTACGGCAGCGCCGCCGCGCAGACCAGCGAACTGATCGAGTCGGTGGCCGGCTACATGCAGCGCCGGCTACCGGGGCCGGACGTGACACCGCAACAGCTGCGCGACCGGTCCTGGTGGACCGGGCCGGAGTGCTTCGTCCTCGTCGACGACTACGACCTGGTCGCCACCGGGCCCAACAACCCGCTGCTGCCGCTGCTGGAGTACCTGCCGCAGGCCCGCGACATCGGCCTGCACCTGGTCATCACCCGCCGATCCGGCGGCGCCGGCCGGGCCATGTTCGAGCCGGTCATCCAGCGGCTGCGCGAGCTCTCCTCCCCCGGCCTGGTGATGTCCGGGAACAAGGACGAAGGCGCGCTGCTGGGCAACGTGCGGCCCGCACCGCTGCCGCCGGGCCGCGGGTTCCTGGTCACCCGCAAGGAGGGCGTACGTCTGATCCAGACCGCATACCTGCCACCCAGTTGAGCCCGGCAGGGTAGTTTCCGGATCTGGCGTACCGCCTCCCGAAGGTCGCCGATTGGGGTGAGAATGGGGCGCGTCGTGAGTCGCGAGCCTGATCTGCCGCCGCTCCGCCGCGCCCAGCGCGCGCGGAGCCAGCACCGCGCCCGCAGCCGGCACCGCCCCCGCAGCTTGCGCCGTGACCAGCGCAGGCGAGGCTGGCACCGGGCATGCGCCGCAGTCGCCACCGCCGGCCTGTTCGTTCTGCCGGTGGCCGCGCCCGCACAGGCGGCGCCGGCCCCGCCGGCGCACGGGATCGGCTTCTTCACCGCGCCGGCTGACGACCCGGTCCGCCACGAACAGTGGCAACTGGACTACCTGGACGCCACGGAGGCGTGGCAGCGCGCCGACGGCGCCGGTGTCACGGTCGCCGTACTCGACTCCGGCGTGGACAGCAGCCACCCCGACCTGGCCGGCCAGGTCCTCGCCGGGGTGGATCTGGTGGATGGCACCACCGACGGGCGCACCGACCTGGTCGGTCATGGCACCACCGTCGCCGCCCTGATCGCCGGCCGCAACGACGACGGGCGCGGCGTGGTGGGGCTGGCCCCCAAGGCGAAGATCCTTCCGGTGCGGGTGCTGAACCGGGACAACCGGTACGACGACGCCACCACGGTCGCCAACGGCGTCCGGTGGGCGGTCGACCACGGCGCCCGAGTCATCAATATGTCGCTCGGCGGTACCGGCGCCAGCGAGGCGCTCGCCGAGGCGCTGGACTACGCCTTCGACAAGGACGTGGTGGTGGTCGCCTGCACCGGCAACATCACGCCGCCGGCCTCGACCCAGGTCTGGTACCCCGCCCGCGAGCCCGGCGTGCTCGCGGTGGCCGGGCTGAGCCGCGACGGCGGCGACGAGCCACTCTGGAGCGGCTCGATCACCGGCCCGCAGACGGTGCTCGCCGCCCCGGCCGCGGATCTGCTCGGCGCCCGGCCCGGCGGCTACTGGCGGGTGCAGGGGACCAGCTTCGCCGCGCCGCTGGTCAGCGCCACCGCAGCGCTGGTCCGGTCGCGCTGGCCGCAGATGTCCGCCGCCAACGTGGTCAACCGGCTGATCCTCACCGCCCGCGACCTGGGTGCCGCGGGTCGGGACGACGAGTACGGGTTCGGCGCGGTCGACCCGGTCGGGGCGCTCACCGCGAAGGTGCCCAACGTGGATCGCAACCCATTGGACACGAATGCGCCGCACGGTGTGGCCGCCTTCGGCCCGGCACCCTCCGGGGCGGCGGACGGCGGCGGGATGGCCGCCCCGGCGAGCGAGCAGGCGCAGGACACCACCCGCGGCTCCGGACAGGCGAACCCGGGCGTGGGCGCCAAGCGGGCCGCCTTCGCCCCGGCGGACGGACACGGCAGCCCGTGGCGCGGGCTGTTGGGCGGACTCGCCGCCTGCGTGCTGCTGGTCGGTATCGCCGCCACCGCCGCGGCCCGGTTCCGTTGATCATGCGGTAGACGGCGCGCAATATCGCCTGCTGCCGCTTCTGAGTCCATGATCGACAAGGGGGAAGGGGCAAAGGTCAGGCGCAGCGGCCGGTCCCGGTGGCCTCGGTGCGGTTGCGACCGGCCAGCGCGACCGGGGCGGCCTCCTTCGCGGTCACCGCGAAGCCGGTGTTCCGATCGTCGGCGGCAGCGGCGAAGATGACCCCGAGCACCACCCCGCTCGGCGAGATCAGCGGGCCACCCGAGTTGCCGCTGCGGACCAGCGCGTAGATGGTGTAGATCTCGCGGGTCACGTTCGCCGAGTCGTAGATGTCCGGGCCGGTGATGGTGCGCACCTCCCGCACCCGCGCAGGCCGGGCGTCGTACGGCCCGTCCTGCGGGTAGCCGAGCACGATCGCGTCGGCGCCCGTCTTCGCTTCCTCGCTGGCGAACGGCATCACCGGCGCGTCCAACCCGGGCACGTAGAGGACGGCGAGGTCGCGCTCCGGGTCGTACACCACGACCCGGGCGCTGTACCGGTCGCCCTGTGCCTGGACGGACACCGACCTGGTGCCGGCGACGACGTGCGCGTTCGTCATCACGTGCCGGGACGCGTACACGAAGCCGGAGCCCTCGATGCGGCGCGAGCAGCTGGGCGCGGTGCCGAGCACCTTGACCACGGACTGCTCGGCGGCGGCCACGACCCGTGAGCCGGCCAGCCGCGGGTCGGGCGCGGGCACGTCGCGCACCCGGGTCGGGGTCAGTTCGTCGAACACGTCCGGGAAGCCGGTGGTGTCCACGGTGTCGCGCAGCGAGTCGGACAGCGCCTTGGCCTCCTCCGGCATCACCCGGTTGATGCCCCTGACGAGCGCGCTGTGCTTCACCGCGGAGGACAGCCAGGGCAGGGAGGAGTCGGCCAGCGGCACCGCCACCAACCAGGCCACCAGCAGCACCGCGACCAGCGACACCACGGCGCCACCGATGTCGTCGGCGACCTGGCCACCCCGGCTGGTGATCGCGTGCCGGACCCGGGTGCCCAGCCAGCCGGCGAGCGCCTGGCCGAGCACGGCCAGCCCGAAGATGGCGACCAGCGCGACGACCACCCGCAGCGAATCGTCGGCGAACTGCTCACTGAGTTGCGGTCCGACCTGCAGGCCGATCACCGCTCCGCCGAAGAAGCCGGCGAAGGAGAGCGCACCGACCACGAAGCCCTGCCGGTACCCGCTGACCGCGAAGAGCAGCATCAGCAGGATGATGACGACGTCGACCATGGACACCCGCTCAGCGTACGGGGGGTTGGCGACGGGCGATATCGACGTGCACGTCTGGCCCGGTGGCGGCCGGCCGGGGGCCGGTCAGCGAGTCGGCCGTGGTCGTCGGTTCGCCCTGCGTTCCCGACCGGTCGCCGGGCCCGGTGCCCGGCGTGCGCACAACCGTACCCTGTGGACCTGGGCGGCCGGGGCCGCCGGCTGGACCTGGATGGCCGGGCCCGCCGGTTGGACCTGGGCGGCCGGGCCCGCCGGGCGCCTGCGGCGGCGCCGATGCGGGCGTGTCGGCGGCCGCGTCCGGCGCCGGATCGGCACTGGCCGGGGGCAGGTCGATCACCCGGTCCTGCGGCCACGGCCGGGCCCAGCCGCCCATCTCCAGCAGCGCGGCGATGACCCCGGCGGTGAAGCCCCAGACGAGCATGCCGCGGACCTGGAACGCCGGGCCGATCCAGCCGCTGGGATGGCGTACGCGCATCCGGTTGCGCGGATCCACCAGCTCGGCGACCGGCAGCCGGGCCACCCGCGCCACTTCACCGGGATCTCGCGGGTGCACGTCATGCGGCGCGTGCCACCAGGCGAGCACCGGCGTCACCACGAAGTCGCTCACCGCGATCCACAGCTTCGGCAGCTCGGCGAGCACGGTCACGGTGGACCTGTTGAGGCCGACCTCCTCCCAGGCCTCCCGCAGCGCGGTGTCGGCCGGGCTGCGGTCGCCGGGCTCGGCCGCACCGCCGGGGAAGGCCGGCTGGCCGGCGTGGTTACGCAGCGTCGCGGCGCGCTGGAGGATGAGCACATCCGGCGACCGGCCGGTCTCGTGCTCGGCCTCGGCGAGCAGGACCAGCACCGCGCTGTCCCGGCCGCCGCGGGTGGGCGTGCGCCAGCGGGTGAAGTCCTCGGCGCGCGCTTCCCGCACCCGGTCCAGCAGCGGGTGCCACCAGTCCGGCAGCGGGTGCGCCGGATCGGCCGCGCTCATGAGGGCACCGCCAGCCCGAGATGCTGGCGGACGAGCCGGGTGAGGGCGGCGTCGTCCAGCGGCGTGGAGTTGTAGACATAGCTGATCCGGCCGCTGGCGCCGACAAAGACGGTCGCCGGCAGGCCGGCGGCGCCCACCTGTGGCCGCAGCGCGCCCTCGCGGTCGTAGAGGGCGGGGAAGGTGATCCCGAGATCCTCGGCGAGCGACTGGGCGGCGCCCCGGTCGTCGTCGCTGACCACACCTATCACGTGGAGCCGGCCCGCGGCGCGCCCGGCCAGCCGCTGGAGGGCCGGCAGCTCCTGTCGGCAGGGCGGGCACCAGGACGCCCACAGGTTGATCAGGGCCGGCCCCTTGATCTGTCCGATGTCGACGTTCTGGCCGCCGGTGAAGCAGGGCAGCGCCAGGTCGGGCAAGCGGTCACCGGCAGCGCCCGGCGCAGCGGCGGCAGAGGAGGCGGGGCCGGCGGAGCCCGCCACCCCGGCCGCGCCGGCGGATGGCGCGGACCCGCCAGCGGCGGCCGAGGCTGGCGCGTCGGCCGCGGGCGGCGCTGCCGGCGCCGAGGTCAGCCCGGCACAGTCGGCGAACGGTGGCGCGGCGCGCCCGGCCGGCCGCTGCGCCGACCCGGAACAGCCGGCGAGCACCGCTGCGCCGGTGAGCAGCGGCACGGCGACGAGCAGGGCCGCGAGCCTGCGCGCCGGAATCACGACACCGGCACCTGCGCCGGTGTCGCCGCGGTGGAGAGCGCCAGCGCGGCCAGCTCGCCGGCGCGCGGGCCCTTGAGCAGCTTCACTGCGACCTGCGGGTCGGTCGGGCCGACCCCGTAGGCCGGGCACCACCGGGCCAGGCTGCACGCCCCGCAGGCCGGCTTCCGGGCGTGGCACACCCGCCGCCCGTGGAAGATCACCCGGTGCGAGAGCATGGTCCATTCCCGGCGCTCGATCAGCGCACCGACCGCATGCTCGATCTTCACCGGGTCGGTCTCCGCGGTCCACGCCCATCGGTGCACCAGCCGGGCGAAGTGGGTGTCGACCGTGATGCCGGGCACCCCGAAGGCGTTGCCGAGGATCACGTTCGCCGTCTTCCGCCCGATGCCGGGCAGGGTGACCAGGTCGGCCATCCGGCCCGGCACCTCGCCGCCGTACCGCTCCACCAGGGCCTGGCCCAGCTTGATCAGCGCGTCGGCCTTGTTCCGGAAGAACCCGGTCGGCTTGATCATCTCTTCCAGCTCGGCGCGGTCCGCCCCGGCGTAGTCGGCCGCGGACGGGTACCGGGCGAACAGCTTCGGGGTGACCTCGTTGACCCGCTGGTCGGTGCATTGCGCAGAGAGGATGGTGGCGACCGCGAGCTGCAGCGGCCCGTCGTGGTTGAGCTCGCAGTGCGCGTCGGGGTGCGCCTCGGCCAGCGCCCGGGCCATCCGCCGGGCCCGCCGCTTGCGCGCCAGCTCGGTCTCGCCGACGGGCGGCGGGGCAGAAGTCCGGACGGTCACGCGCCCGAGCTTACGTCGCTCGTCCGACACCACCCAGCCAGCTAGCGCGGCGGCCTGATCTCGCCGCGAGCGCCCCACTTCGGGGCGGTACGTGGGAAGTCCGACCGGCACAGATCGGCGACGAGCGCGAGGCTGTCCTTGTCGGGATCGAGGACCGGCCGCCCGCCAGCGCCCAGCCGGGTGGAGATCAGCTGCCCGCTACCCCAGGTGCCGTCCGGCCGCAGCGACACCTTCAGCACCGCGCTCAGGCCGAGCCGCCCGGCGTTGTTCAGGGTGCCACCACCACCGGCGAAGTTGCCCAGGCTGTAGGCGATCAGCCGGCCCCGGTAGAACTCCATCGGCCGCAGCACGTGCGGGCCGTGCCCGACGACCAGGTCCGCACCTGCGTCGATCACGCTGTGGGAGAACCGCACCGGATCGCCGCGGTTCTCGCCGAGGAACATCTCGGTGCCCGGCCTGACGTGGATCTTGTCGGAGCCCTCGGCGCCCATGTGCACCTGCACCACCACGATGTCGGCCTGCTCGGCGGCCTTCCGGACGATCTGCTGGGCGGCGTCGATGTCGATCAGGCTGTTCGACCAGGCATAGGAGGAGAAGCCGAGGACGGCCACCTTGACGCCCTTGACCTCGACGACGGTGATCTGGCCTGGCGCACCGGTGTGCTTCAGGCCGTACTTCTCCAGCGCCGCCCGGGTGTTGCGGTTGCCCGCCGGACCGAAGTCGTAGGCGTGGTTGTTGGCCAGGTTGAGCAGCTGGAAGCCGGCGTCGCGCAGGTGCCGGGCGTACGACGGCGGGGCCCGGAACTGGTGGCAGCTGGTGGACCCGGCCCCGCACTTGGCGTACCCGGTGTCCTCGGTGAGCGGCTCCTCGAGGTTGCCCATCACGAGGTCGGCCGCGAGCGCCTGACGGACCTGGTCGAAGAAGCCGCGCCCGCCGTTGGGCGGCAGGCTCCCCGGCGCGTCACCCATCACGATGTCGCCGGTCGCGGAGAGTGAGATCAACTCCGTGCTCGCGGCCGGGGATGCGGATGGCGACGCGGAAGGTGGGATCGGGACGGGCGACGAGGCGGTCGCCGCGACCGGGACGCGCCAGCTGGCGGCCCCACCGGCGCGCTTGGCCAGCACCGCGGCACCGGCGACCCCGACGGCGAGCGCGACGGCGGAGACCGTGGCCACGAAGACGGCCGGCCGGGCCGCGAGCAACGTCCGCACCCGGCCGGTCTGTCGGGGGCCCGGCCAACTCATCGCGCAGACGATACCGCCCGCGCACCAGGACTGATAGCCAAATGGTGATACCCGGTCAGGATGGACCGCCGAGCATGTCCGACCGGACCGCCGCCCGGTGTCGGTTCTGGTGGTCGTCGTCGTCGGCCGTGGCGTGCTTCTCGGACCAAGGCATGCTGGCCGGCCCGGTGAGGACGGCGCGGTGGGCGGCCCGCGCGATGCGCGCGCCCCAGGTCGACCGGGGACCCCCGTACGGCGCGGCCGGCCCGGTGGCCGGGCAGACCACGCAGGTCGCGTCGGTGGCCGTACCGGTGGCCGCATAACCCAGCTCCCACAGCGCCTGCGCCTTCGCCTCGGCCACCGTGGCCACCGCGTTGACCAGCGCCGCCTCCGACAGTCGCACCGGGACGTGGACCACGATGTTGATCGTGCCCGCCGCCGTCCGGCTGGCATCCGGCGGCCCGGTGACCGGTGCGGCCGCCCAGATCGGCGCGCCCAGCCCGACCGTCGCCCAGACGGTCACGCCGTCCTCGACCGTGGTCACCCGGTCGGCCACGTCGACCCCGGTGAGCAGGCCGACGCCGGGACCGGCGAGGCCGAGCCCACCGGCCAGCTCGGCCAGGTGGGCATCCGGGTCGTCCCGGCGGTACGACATCGGCACGGTGGCGTTGATCAGCCAGTGCCGCAGCCCGATGCCCCCGCCGAGCGGGGCGGAGGAGACGGCCAGCCGGGGCGGGTCGAGCCGCCAGACGAGCAGGGGTAGGTCGTGGCCGTCCTCGCGGCGGTGGGTGAGCACGGGGTCCATTCGCCTATGGAACCGCACGCGTGGGTGACGATCGCCCCGCGGAGGGTGTACGACTTGATCCCGTCACGGTTCGCCTAGACTTGGCCAGGCGCGTGTGCAGCGGCAGACGCGCAGGTGGAGGTGCTGGATGGATGAGGTACTGGCGCGCAGCGGGATCTTCCAGGGCGTCGACTCGGAGGCTGCCGAGGCGCTGGCGAAAGAGATGGAGACGGTCGAGTACCGCAAGGGTGACACCATCTTCAACGAGGGCGAGCCCGGCGACAGCCTCTACATCGTGCTCTCCGGCAAGCTCAAGCTCGGCCGGCGGGCCGCCGACGGCCGGCAGAACCTCGTCTCCGTGATGGGTCCGTCCGACATGGTGGGCGAGCTGTCCCTGTTCGACCCCGGGCCGCGGACCGCGACCGCCACCGCGCTCACCGACGTACGCCTGGCCCGGCTGCGCAAGCACGCGCTGCGCCCGTGGCTGAACAACCGCCCGGAGATCGCCGAGCAGCTGCTGAGGGTGCTGGCCCGCCGGCTACGCCGCACCAACGACGCGCTCGCCGACCTCATCTTCACCGACGTTCCGGGTCGGGTGGCCAAGAACCTGCTGCAGATGGCGGGCCGCTTCGGCACCCGCGACGGCGGCGTGCTGCGGGTCACCCACGACCTGACGCAGGAGGAGCTGGCCCAGCTGGTGGGCGCGTCCCGGGAGACGGTGAACAAGGCGCTGGCCGACTTCGCCTCGCGGGGCTGGCTGCGGCTGGACGGCAAGAGTGTGATCATCCTGGACCCGGAGCGGCTGGCCCGACGCGCCCGGGTCTGACTCGACCATGGCCATCGCCGCGGGGAAGCGCGGTTCGGCCTCGACCGCGACCGCGGCGCAACGGTGCGGGACGTTCCCCCGCATCCGCTACATGGGTTCCAAGTACCGCCTGGTTCCGCACCTGCTCCGGATATTCGAAGGCGTCGGTGGAAGCACCGCGCTGGATGCCTTCGCCGGCAGTGGCGTCGTCTCGTACGCGCTGAAGGCCATGGGCTACCGCGTCGTCTCCAACGACTTCCTCCACTTCTCCAGCGCCATCTCCCGGGCCACCGTGGCGAACCAGTCGGAGCGGCTGGACGAGGACGAGATCGAGTCGATCTGCGGCCCGCCCGCCGACGGCCGTGACTTCATCCAGCGAACCTTCGACGGCCTGTACTTCACCGCCCAGGACCGGGCGTTTCTCGACTCCGCCTGGTCACACATCGACCTGCTCTCCGGGCCGAAACGGGATCTCGCCGTCGCCGCCCTGGTACTCGCCGCGGCCCGGCGCCAGCCGCGCGGCGTCTTCACCGTCACCGACCAGCGGTACGACGACGGGCGCAGGGACCTGCGGCTGAGCCTGCGCGAGCACTTCCGGCAGGCGGCCGAGGACTACAACCGTGCGGTCTTCGACAGCGGCCGGCACTGCGTGTCCATCTGCGGCGACGTCTTCGACCTGCCGGCCGAGCCGCACGACCTGGTCTACCTGGATCCGCCCTATGCCCCGCCGCGGGACGACAACTGCTACATCAAGCGGTACCACTTCCTCGAAGGCCTGGCGGTCTACTGGCGGGAGCAGACGATCCTGCACCACACCAAGACGAAGAAGCTCGCCAAGCGCTACACGCCGTTCTCCTACAAGCATTCGGCCGCCGACGCGCTCCGGCGCACATTCCGGCAGTTCGCCGACTCCACGATCGTGCTGTCCTACTCGTCCAACGCGGTGCCCGACGCGGCCACCATCGAGCGCCTCCTGCGCGAGGTGAAGCGGGAGGTGTCCGTCCACACGATCGGGCACACGTACTCGTTCGGCACGCACGTCTCGGCGCTGCGCCGCGCCGCCGCCGAGTACATCTTCGTCGCCCGCTGAGCGGACCCGGGCTACCGGTCGCCGTCCCCCGGCGACCTGATCACCGCCGGTGACCCCGGCTGGCCGGACTCACCGCGCATCAGCTTGCCGAACAGCCCACGTCGCCGGGCCTGGGGCACGGTCGGGGTGCCGTCCGGGAGCAGCTCGGTGGTCTCGTCACCGCCCGGCACCAGTGGGGCCGACCGGACCGGCGGCGCCGACCGGACCGGTTGCGTCGGCGCGTCCGACGGCGCCGAGGAGACCGGCGATGCGGGAGCGCCGGCCGGCGACGTGCCGGCCGCGCCCGCCTCTGACCCGATCGGGGAGGGCGGCGTACGGGACGGCCAGGGGTGGTACGACGCCGGGGGCGAGACCGGAAAAACCGCGGTGCCGGTGCCCGCGTCGAGCGGGACAGCGGTGAGCCAGTCCCGCAGCTGCGCCGCGCTCGGCCGCTGCGCGGGGTCGTACGCCATGCCGGCGCGCAACACCTCCATCAGCGCCGGCGGGACCCCGGGAATGTCCGGGACCGGCTGGGTGAACAGCTCCATCAGCGTCAACAGGCCCGGCTCGTGGTCGTCCCGCCAGCGGGGCGGCTTACCGTGCATGACCGCGTAGAGCGTGGCGCACAGGGCGTACACGTCGACCGCGGGCGAGGGGGCACCGTGCTGGAACATCTCGGGCGCCGCATACGCCGGGGTGAGCACCTCCAGCGTGATCGAGGGATCGCGCGCCTCGGCGAGCACGGCCAGCCCGAAGTCCGCCAGCGCGGGCTCGCCGAACCGGGTGAGCAGGATGTTCGCCGGCTTGACGTCGCGGTGCAGCACGCCCAGGTGGTGCGAATCGGCGAGCGCGTCGGCCACCTTCACCCCGACGTCGCGGGCCTCCGCCGCGCTCAGCGGGCGCCGGCGCATCCGTTCGGCGTAGGAGCCGTCGCACAGCTCCATGATCAGGTACGGGTGGCCCTGGCTGGTCGTCCCGCAGTCGAAGAGATCGACCACGTGGGGGTGGCCGGACATCCGCCCGGCGGCACGCGCCTCCCGCACGAACCGGCGCCGGTCGCGCTCGTTGTCCAGGGCGCGGTTCTCCACCTTGACCGCCACCTCGCGGCCCACCGATTCCTGCACGGCCCGGTAGACCGTCGCATAACCGCCGCGGGCCAGCACGCTCAGCCCGCTCAGGCCCGGAACGGCGGGCGGCGGGAGGCGGCTAGGGGGGCCCGTCACGGATAAGAAGGTACGCCAGCATGCCTGCCGTCCGGTGACCGGAACACGTCACTGTCATACAGGTACGGCAATCCGCCCTGCGCTCGCCCGGCCCGCGCCCCCGGCGCCGGCCATGCAAGTCAGGCCGGAGCGGCCGGGGAGGCCGAGGCCGGGGAGCCGGCCGGCTGGTCCGGCGGTGCGGCGGGCACCGGCGGCTGCACCGATACGGCTTCGAGGACGGCCCGGACGGCGGCCCGCTCGCTGGCCTGCTCCGTGCCGTATGCGAGCTGCTGCGCCTCCAGCGCCGCGCAGCGTGCCTGGTCCGGCTGGCCCGCCGCCGCGTACACCTCCGCCAGCACCCGGGCCGTGATCACCCGGCTCCGGATGTCCTCGGTCGGCATGCGCTGGGCCTGCTCGGCCCACTCCACCGCCTCCTCGATCCGGCCCGCGGCCAGCAGCGCCGAGGCGTACGTGGCGACCGCCTGCCGCCGCGGGAACAGCAGCGACGGCCCGTGCCGGGCCGCGGCGAGCGGGGCCAGCAGGCGTACCGCGCCGGCCGAGTCGCCTTGGGCCAGCCGCGCGGAGGCGAGCAGCACCCGCGGACCGATCTGGGCCGCCTCCAGGGCGTGCTGCGGCTCGGTCATGGCCAGCACCGCGCGGGCATCGGCCTCGGCGGCCACCGGGTCGCCGCGGTCCAGCTCGACGAAGCCGCGGATGGTACCGGCCAGGCCCAGCAGCAACGGGTGCCCGGTGCGCTCGCCGTAGCCGAGCGCGTCGGTCAGCAGGTCCGCGGCGTGGTCGGGCTCGCCCAGGCCGCGCGCCACCACCCCGCGGACGACCAGGGCGAAGCCGCGGCCCCAGTCGTCCGCCGCGGCGACGAAGTCCCGGTACGCCCGGCGGGCCTCCCGGTCGGCCTCGGCCAGGTCGCCCAGCTCGGCCGCGGCGAACGCCTCCACCGCGCGCAGCGTGCCGACCGCCCACGCCTCGCCCACCCGCTCGCCGAACGGCAGGAACGCCAGGGCCAGCCGGCGCGCCTCGGCCAGCCGCCCGGCCAGCAGCCGGGCGAACGACGTGGTGCCGCGGATCCAGGCCCGGCCGACCGGGTCGCCCAGCTCGGCGAAGAGCCGCGCGGCCCGGCCCAGCGCCGCGTCGGTGCCGGCGAAGTCGCCACGGGTGGTGGTCACCCAGGCCAGGTTCTGCAGGGAGAACGCCTGGCTGCGCCGGTCGCCGGCCTCCAGCGCGACCTGGTAGGCGGCGGCGAACCGGCTGCTCGCCTCGTTCATCCGGCCAGCCAGGAAGTCGGCCATGCCCAGCCGGCGCAGCGCCTGCGCGCGCTGCTTGAGCAGGCCCGCCTCGGTGGCCACCTGCAGCGCCTCCTGCCAGGCCAGGTTGGCCCGCGCCGCGTCGCCCAGCATCCGGTGCGCCCGGCCGGCGATCAGCAGCGCGCCGGCCCGGGCGGCGGCGTCATCGCCCGCGTTGGCGCTGATCTTCTCCGCGTGGCCCAGCGCCTCGGCCAGCCGGCCGTTCTGCACCAGCGCCTCGGCGTGCACCAGCCGGTCGGCGACGGGCAGCGCCTCGCCGGCCAGCGGGGCCGCCCGTTCGAAGTACTCCACCGCGAGGTCCGGCTCGCCGTTCGCCAGCGCCCGCCGGGCCGCCCGGACCAGCGCGGCAACGCCCAGCGGGGCGACGCTGCGGGGACCGGCGTCGGCGCGCAGCCGCACCGAGTCGGCCAGGGCCACCGCCCGTTCCGCGTGCTCGGCGATGAACGCGTCCAGCGCCTCCAGGCTCATGCCGGCGCCGCCGGGGGCGAAAGCGCCGGTGCCCGCTCCGGCGAACCCCGGCGTGCCGGCGCCATTGCCGAGCCCGCTGCCGGCGGTCCTGGTCAGCGCCGCCGAGATCGGCCCGCGGCCGGCCACCACCGTGCCGGTCGCCGGGATCGCCGTGCCGCTTGCGGCGGGCGGGTCCACCAGGTCGGCCGCCCAGCGGGCGAGGAACGCATGCCGGTCGGCCAGGTCGGCCCGCCCGATACCGGCGTACGCGGCCTCCCGCATCAGCGGGGTGGCGAAGGCGTAGCCGCCGCGCACCCGGCGCAGCATTCGGCGGTGCAGCAGCTCGTCGATGGCCCGGTCCAGCTCGACGGCGACCACCGCGGCCGGCCGGCCGGTGCGCCCGGCGCCGCGTTCGTACAGCGCCTCCAGCGCGGCTTCCGGGACGGTGTCCCCGATGATCGCGGCGTCCCGCAACACGCTACGGGCGTCGCCGGGGAGCGCGTCGATGCGGGCGGCGAGCACCGCGGCCAGGTCCCGGGAGAGCAGCCGGCTGGACAGCGAGCCCGGGGCGAGCCGCCATCGGGCCGCCTCGGCCCGTGCCCCGGGTGGCCAGGTGCCCTCGCCGGCGGTGGTCAGGGCGCCGCGCTCGATCAACAGGGTGACCAGCTCGGCCAGGTAGAACGGGTTGCCCTGGGCGGTGGCGAGGAGCTGGTCCTCGTCGGCCTGGGGCAGCCGGCCGCCGCGCAGGTACGCGGTGAGCAGCCGGGCCGCGTCCGCGCCGCGCAGCGGCGGCAGGGCCAGCACCTCGGCGTCGGCGAGCCGGGTCAGCACCCCCGCGGTGCGCACCAGCTCGGGCCGGCCCAGCAGCAGCACCAGCACCGGGCCGGTGAGCCGGGACAGCGTGGCGCCCAGCGCGTCGACGGTCTCCACCGTCGCGTCGTGCAGGTCGTCCACGACGACCAGCAGCGGAGCCTCCCGGGCCAGGGCGTTGAGCAGGTCGGCGACGGCACCGGGCAGCGCCTCCGCCGAGTTGCTCGCGGCCGACGCGGCCGAGGACCACTCGGGGCCGTCCAGTACCCGCC
>JADGHA010000434.1 GCA_019689695.1 Micromonosporaceae bacterium
CCCCACCGCCCGCCTGGTCCGCGAGCTGGACAACAGCGTGGCCAACCTGGCGCTGGCCCGGGCGGCCCAGCCACCACCCGACGGCGGGCCACCCGCCCTCACCCGGCCCGGCCTGACCCTGGCCGATCTGGAGCAGTGCGTGGTGGACGGGCACCCGCTCCACCCCTGCTGCCGGACCCGCATGGGCATGTCCCCCACGGAAGTCCGCGCGTACGCACCCGAGCACCACCCCGTGGTGCAGGTGGAGCTCCTCGCCGTACCGGCGGACCGCTGGCTGAGCACCGGCGCCGGACTGCCTCCCCTGCTGCCCGTGCACCCGTGGCAGCGCGACCACGTCCTCGACCGGTACCCCGGCCTGCGGCCGACCGGCGAACGCGTGCCGGCCCGTCCGCTGATGACCCTGCGGACCCTGGCGCCGATGCGGCCGCCGGCTCCTGGGCGACGGTGGGTGGGCGGATGTCAGCACTGGAAGACGGCGGTCGACGTGCAGATGACCAGCGCCGTGCGTACCGTCTCCCCCGCCGCGGTGCGCAACGGTCCCCCGGTGAGCGACCTGGTCGCCGAACTCGCCGCCCGGACCGGCTGCGGCCTGGCCATGCTGCGCGAGGTGGCCGCCGGCGCCGTGCTGGTCGACGGCGAACCGTGCCGCAGCCTCGCCGTGGCGGTCCGGCAGGCGCCCCGAGAGCCGGCCACGCCGCTGGCCGCGCTCGCCGCGCCGTCGCCGGCCGACGGCCGGCCGCTGGCCGTCGAGGCGGTCACGCTGGGCTACGCCGGCGACCCCATCGCCTACTTCGCCGACCTCTGCCGCATCGTGCTGCCACCGCTGCTGGCCCTGCTGCACGCCGGGGTCGCGCTGGAGGCCCACGGGCAGAACACCCTGGTCGGCTTGCGCGGCGGGCGCCTGGCCGGCGTGCTGTACCGGGACGTCGGCGGGGTACGCATCAGCCCGTCCCGGCTGCGCGCGCACGGCGTCGACCCGCCGCCCCTGCACGGTGACGTGCGCAACGACGACCCGGCCGTGCTGCGGGCCAAGGTCTTCGCCGCGGCCGTCTCCGGCGCGCTCGCCGAACAGGTCGCGATGCTGCGGCGCGAGTACGGCGTCGAAAGCGGGCGGCTGTGGGCCAGGGCGGCCGAGACGGCCCGGGAGACCTACCGGTCACTCCCACCCGCGGCGGCGGGTGATGCCGCGGCGCTGTTCGGTCCCACCGTACCGATCAAGGCGACCACCGCGATGCGGCTGGCCGCCGACCCGCTGGCGGACCTGTGGGCCGGGCAGCCGAACCCACTGGCGGAACGGGGGTGACCACCGCCGCGCGGCGGGCGGGCCTCGCCCGCGTCGCCGCAGACGCCGAGGCGCAGCTCGCCACCGCCGCGCCCGAGCTGGTGGACGGCTACCGGGCCGCGCTGCCGGCCGCCGCCGACCTGGTCGGGCGGCGGCTGCTCGGCGCACTGTTCCGCGAGAACGTCGTCCCGGTCCGGAAGGGGCCCGGCCGCCAGCACGCCTTCGACCGGTTCGAGTTCGACGCCGCGGACACCGACGACCCGGCCGACCTGCTCCTCGCCCTCTCCGCGGCACACCCCGGCCGGCGCCCGCTGGACGCCGCCGACGGGCTGGCCGCGGAGGTCACCGACGCGACGGTCAACCTCGCCGTGGCGTACGCCCGCCGCGCCACCATCGATGCCCACCTGCGGTCGCGGGCCGCGGTCGCCGGCGCCACCGACCTGCTCGGGGCCATCGCCGGCAGCGCACCCGACGAGCATGTCCAGGTCCTCGAGCAGCTGGCGACGGACGGGCACAACCTGCACCCGTGCGGGCGCACCCGGCTCGGCTGGCAGGTGCCCGACCTGCTCTGGCACGACCTGGAGACCGACGGCACCCGGGTCGACTTCGTGGCCGTACGCCAGGACCTGCTCCTCGGCGACGACATCGGCGCGTTGCTCGGCCAGGCGTACCCCGACCTGCCGCCGATGCCCCCCGGCTACGTCCTGCTGCCGGTGCACGCCTGGCAGCTCGCCGCGGTGGTGCGCGGGCGGTACGCGGACCTGTTGCGGGACGGCTTCATCCGCCCGCTGGACGTGAGCCTGCCGGCCCGGCCCACGACCGCCCTGCGCACGCTGCTGCTGCCGCCGGACGCGGATGGCCACCACCGCTACCTCAAGCTCTCCCTGGACATCCTGGTCAGCTCCACCCGCCGCAGCATCTCGGTGGCCAGCACCCGCAACGGCCCGGCCGTCTCCGCAGTGCTCGAACGGCTGCTCGCCGAGGAGGAGCGGGTGCTGCTGTTGCCCGAGGTGGCCGGCGCGGCGGTCCCGGTCGAAACCGGCCGGGACCGGGACCTGGCCGCGATCGCCCGCACCGGGCTGGACGGCCGGCTGCGCGACGGCGAGGTGCCGGTGCCGGCCGCCGCACTGCCGTCCCGCTCCCCGGTCTCCGGGCAGACCATCCTGGCCGAGCTGGTCGACCGGTACGCCGCGACCACCGGCCGGTCCGACCGCGCGCAGGCGGCGCTCGCCTTCTTCGACGAGTACGCCCGGCTTGTGCTGCCCCCGCTGCTGCGCCTGGTCACCCGCTACGGCGTGGCTCTGGAGGCGCACCTGCAGAACAGCGTGCCCACCTTCGTCGCGGGCGTGCCGCACCGCATCGCGCTGCGCGACTTCGCCGGGATGCGGCTGAGCCGGCCGCGGCTGGCCGCCGCCGGAGTGGAGCTGGCGCTGTGGCCCGACTCGGCGATCGCCACCGACGACGAGACCGTGCTGCTGTCCAAGGTCGGGTACACCGCGTTCCAGGCGCACCTGGGCGAGGTGGTGGTACGGCTGGTCGAGTCGCACGGCCTGGACGAGGCGGCCGCGTGGCGGCGGGTGCGGGCCGTGGTCGACGAGGTCTACGCCGCCGGCCCGGCCGGCGGCGCCGACCACGCGTTCTTCACCGCGCCGACCATGCCGCACAAGGCGCTGGTCCGGATGCGGCTGGCCGCCGCCGCGGCGCCCAGGGCCGGCGGCGACCTCTACGTGCCGGTGGACAATCCGTTGCATGGTGCCTGAGGCGGTCGTCCGGGCGGTGGCCGGCGCGGCGCGCCCGGTGTGCGCGTACGTCTACGACACCGCGGCCCTGCGCGCACAGGCGACGGCGGTCCGGGCGGCGCTGCCGGCCGGCGCCGAGCTGCTGTACGCGGTGAAGGCGAACGGGCACCCCGCCGTGGTCGCCGCCCTCGCCGGATCGGTCGACGGGATCGAGGTCGCCTCCGGCGGCGAGCTGGCCCTGGCGATGGCGGCGGGCGCCCGCACGATCGTCTTCAGTGGACCGGCCAAGACCGACGCGGAGCTGCGTGCCGCGATCGCGGCCGGCGCGACCATCCACGTGGAGAGCGTCCACGAGCTGCGTCGGCTGGCGGCCGCCGCGGCCGAGAGCCGGCCGGCCACCGGGCGCCGGCCGGCGGCGGGCCCCCGCCCGGCCCCCCCCCCGCCCCCCCCCCCGCC
>JADGHA010000435.1 GCA_019689695.1 Micromonosporaceae bacterium
GACGATAGCCAGCCGCGGGCCGGCACGGGGAGCACGCACTACCTCCCACCCGCTTTCGCGCCCACCCGGTACGCCCGGGTCCGGATGGGGCGGGGCTCGTCAGCCGGCGAGGAACCCGTCAGCCGGGGAGGAACGAGAAGCGCACCTGGCGGGTGGTGTTGTCACCGTTCGGGTCCACCAGGCAGATCGACTGCCAGGTGCCGAGTGCGATCCGGCCGTCCACCACCGGCAACGTCGCGTACGGCGCCACGAACGCCGGCATCAGGTGATCCCTGCCGTGCCCGCGGGACCCGTGCCGGTGCCGCCACCGGTCGTCGGCGGGCAGCACCTGGTCCAGGGCGGTGACCAGGTCCTCCTCCGAGCCCGAACCAGTCTCGATCAACGCCAGTCCGGCGGTCGCGTGGGGCACGAAGACATGCAGCAGCCCGTCGCCCCTGCCCCGGACAAACTCCTGCGCCTCGGCAGTGATGTCGCGCACAGCCGGCCGGGAGCCGGTCCGCACCGTGATCGTTTCGGTCTGCATCCCGTCAGGTTACTGTCAGGTAGCGCGCCCGGTCGGCGCACCGGTGTGTCTCTCATCGCCCGGGAGCCGGGGCGGCGTGACGCGGCGCGCCCGGAGAGGGCAGGATAGGAGGTGATACTTCCGATCCAAAAGGGCCCGGACGACCCCGGGCCCCCAGTTCGAGGGATGGGCCTGTGGCTACGGAACGCAAGCGCCCGGTCATCAGCGACGGCCTGCCGAGCCAGCTGCCGGACATCGACCCGCAGGAGACCGCCGAGTGGGTCGAGTCGCTGGACGGCGTGATCGACGAGCGCGGGACCAAGCGCGCCAGATACGTGATGCTGCGCCTGCTGGAGCGGGCCCGGGAGCGGCAGGTCGGCGTGCCGCCGCTGACCACCACCGACTACATCAACACCATCCCTCCGGAGCGCGAGCCGTGGTTCCCCGGCGACGAGCACATCGAGCGGCGCATCCGGGCGTACATCCGGTGGAACGCCGCCATGCTGGTGCACCGGGCGCAGCGCCCGGACGTGAGTGTCGGTGGGCACATCTCCACCTACGCCTCCGCCGCCTCGCTCTACGAGGTCGGCATGAACCACTTCTTCCGCGGCAAGAACCACCCCGGCGGCGGGGACCAGGTCTTCTTCCAGGGCCACGCCTCGCCCGGCATGTACGCCCGGGCGTACCTGGAGGGGCGGCTGACCGAGGACCAGATGGACGGGTTCCGCCAGGAGCTGTCGCACCGCCCCCGCGGGCTGCCCTCCTACCCGCACCCGCGGCTGATGCCCGACTTCTGGGAGTTCCCCACCGTCTCCATGGGGCTGGGCGCGATCAACGCGATCTACCAGGCCCGGTTCAACCGGTACCTGCACCGCCGCGGCATCAAGGACACCAGCGACCAGCACGTATGGGCGTTCCTCGGCGACGGTGAGATGGACGAGGTGGAGTCCCTCGGCGCGATCGGCCTGGCCGCCCGCGAGGAGCTCGACAACCTGACCTTCGTGATCAACTGCAACCTGCAGCGGCTGGACGGGCCGGTGCGTGGCAACGGCAAGATCATCCAGGAGCTGGAGGCGTTCTTCCGGGGTGCCGGGTGGAACGTGATCAAGGTGATCTGGGGCCGGGAGTGGGACCCGCTGCTCGCCGCGGACACCGACGGCGCGCTGGTCAACCTGATGAACATCACTCCGGACGGCGACTACCAGACCTACAAGGCCGAGTCCGGGGCGTACGTGCGGGAACACTTCTTCGGCCGCGACCCGCGCACCCGGAAGCTGGTCGAGCACCTGTCCGACGAGGAGATCTGGAACCTCAAGCGCGGCGGGCACGACTACCGCAAGCTGTACGCGGCGTACAAGGCGGCGGTGGAGCACACCGGCCAGCCGACGGTGATCCTGGCCAAGACGATCAAGGGCTGGACGCTCGGCTCGCACTTCGAGGGCCGCAACGCCACGCACCAGATGAAGAAGCTCACCCTGGACGACCTCAAGGCGTTCCGGGATCGGCTGTACCTGGATATCCCGGACTCGGCGCTGGAGGCCAACCCGTACCTGCCGCCGTACTACCACCCGGGCGAGAAGTCCGAGGAGATCCAGTACATGAAGGAGCGGCGGGCGGCCCTGGGCGGCTACCTGCCCAGCCGGCGGACCACCACCATCCCGCTCAAGCTGCCCGGTGCCGACGCGTACTCCGACCTCAAGCGCGGGTCCGGCAAGCAGAAGGTGGCCACCACGATGGCCTTCGTCCGGCTGCTCAAGGAGCTGATGAAGGACAAGGAGATCGGCCGGCGCTGGGTGCCGATCATCCCGGACGAGGCGCGCACCTTCGGCATGGACTCGCTCTTCCCGACCGCGAAGATCTACTCGCCGCACGGGCAGAACTACACCCCGGTCGACCGCGAGCTGTTCCTGTCGTACCGGGAGGCCACCAACGGGCAGATCCTGCACGAGGGGATCAACGAGGCCGGCTCGGTCGCCTCGTTCACCGCGGCGGGCACGTCCTACGCGACGCACGGCGAGCCGATGATCCCGATGTACATCTTCTACTCGATGTTCGGGTTCCAGCGCACCGGCGACGGGCTGTGGGCCGCCGGCGACCAGATGGCCCGCGGCTTCCTGCTCGGCGCGACCGCGGGGCGGACCACGCTCAACGGCGAGGGCCTGCAGCACGAGGACGGGCACTCCCACCTGATCGCGGCGACCAACCCTGCGGTGGTGGCGTACGACCCGGCGTTCGCGTTCGAGATCGCGCACATCGTGGAGGACGGGCTGCGCCGGATGTACGGCGACGAGCCGGAGAACATCTTCTACTACCTGACCGTCTACAACGAACCGATCGTGCAGCCGCCCGAGCCGGCCGGGGTGGACGTCGAAGGGATCCTGCGCGGCCTCTACCGCTACTCGGCGTCGCAGAACCCGCGCGCCCAGATCCTGGCGTCGGGCACCGGCATGCAGTGGGCGCTGCGGGCGCAGGAGCTGCTCGCCCAGGACTGGGGCGTCAACGTCGACGTGTGGTCGGCCACCTCGTGGACCGAGCTGCGCCGCGACGCGGTCGCCGCGGAGGAGTACAACCTGCTGCACCCGGCGGACGAGCCGCGGGTGCCGTACGTGACCCGCAAGCTCGCCGACGCCCCCGGCCCGGTGGTCGCCGTCTCCGACTTCATGCGGGCGGTGCCGGACCTGATCTCCCGGTGGGTGCCGAGCGACTACACGTCGCTGGGCACCGACGGCTTCGGCATGTCCGACACCCGGGGCGCCCTGCGCCGGCACTTCCACGTGGACGCGGAGTCCATTGTGGTGGCCGTCCTGCGCCAGCTGGCGCGCCGCGGTGAGGTCCCGGCGAACCTGGCCGCGGACGCGGCCCGCAAGTACGCGATCGATGACGTGACCGCGGCCGCGGCCGGCGAGACCGGCGGCGAGTACTGACGCGCACCCAGCGCCACCGGCCGCGGCCTGGCAGGATG
>JADGHA010000436.1 GCA_019689695.1 Micromonosporaceae bacterium
TGGAACAGCGAAAGAACGGGAAATCCCATGCAGCTGACCGTCCTCGGCTGTCGGTCGGGAATGCCGTCCGACGGCCAGTGCAGCTCCAGCTACCTGGTCTCGACCGCGTCGACCAGAATTCTGCTGGACTGCGGCCCTGGAGCGGCCGCCGCGCTCAGCGCGATCGGCCACCCGAGCCAGTTGGACGGCGTGGTCGTCAGCCATCTGCACCTCGACCACTGCTACGACCTGCTGCCGCTGGGAAAGACGCTGCTGTCCGGGTGGGCGCGCTACCCGATGCGTTTCCCGACCCTGCCGGAATCCGCCGCCCCCCGGCCACTGGAAGACCCTGTCCCGCTCTACGTCCCGCGTGGCTCGCGGGCGACCCTGGAAACCCTGGCCGGGCTTTTCCCGGTGGCCACCATCCCGATCCTGGACAAGGCGTTCTCGCTCGCCTTTGACATCCGGGAGTACGAACCCGGCGACGTGTTCTCGGTGGGCGACTGCGAGATCACCATGCACGGCCTGCGGCACGCGGTGCCCAACTGCGGCACCCGGCTGGAGAGCCCGGAGGGCAGCCTCGCCTACACCGGGGACACCGGCATCACGGACGCGCTGGTCGGGCTGGCCCGCGACGTGGACCTGCTGCTGGCCGAGGCCACCCTTGAGCTCACCGACGACAGCGACCACGGGCACCTGTGCGCGCGGGACGCCGGTGACGTGGCCAAGACGGCCGGCGTCGGCCGGCTGGTCCTGACGCACTTCATCACGGACCACGCCGGATGGCTGGCCGCGCGCCGCGAGGACGCAGCCAACGTGTTCGACGGCCCGGTCCACCTCGCCCGCCCCGCCGGTCGCTTCGACGCCCGAGGCGGCCCCTGCTGACCTTCCCGAGCACGCAAGGCCGCTGCCCCCGGCCCGTGCCACGGCTGTCAGCACGACAGCCGTCCAGCGGCCCGGACATCCCAGCGCCGCAGGCATTCCCGAGACATCCCAGCACAGCCGCGGCCATGCGACGCCACGGCTGTCCGACTCCGGCACAAGCCGCAACACCACGGTCCGACACTTTTCGAAAGGCCTGAAGATGACACGGCGAACGGGCACCGGCCGACTCCGGCGCCTTGTTCCGGCCCTGCTCGCCACCGCCGGCCTGCTAACCGCCGCGGCCTGCGGCGACGACGGCGAACCGGCGGCCACGGCCGCGGCCGACAGCAACGAGCCGGTGACGATCACCTTCCTGTCGTACAACTACGGAACGCCCGGGCTCGGCGGCCAGGGCACCCAGGCGCTGCTCGACGCGTTCGAGGAGACGCATCCGAACATCACGGTGAAGCCGCAGGGCGTGGCGGTGGCCGACGTCCTGACCCGGCTGCGCACCGAGACCGCCGCAGGCAGCCCGCCGGACGTGGCCCAGATCGGCTGGAGCAAGATGGCCGAGGCCGCCGAGGCGCTGCCGCTCGTGCCCATCCAGCAGATCCCCTCCGAGGAGGAGTGGAACGAGCACGTCTCCGGGATGTCGCAGACCATCCTGAAGGCGGTCAGCCGGGACGGCGTGGTCACGGCGATGCCCTACACCATGTCCATCCCGGTCATGTACATCAACGCCGACCTCTTCCGCGCGGCCGGACTCGACCCCGAGAACCCGCCGGAGACCCTGCCCGAGGTCAGGGAGGCGGCGCTCGCGATCAAGGAGACCGGAAGGCAGGGCGTCTACATCTCGGTCGTGGACAGCGGCAAGTCCGACTACCTGACCCAGTCCGTGGTGAACAGCAATGGCGGGTCGCTGGTGAACGACCAGGGTGAGGTCACGCTCGACCAGCAGCCGGCGGTCGAGGCCCTGGCCGCCATCGCCGACCTGACCAGCTCCGGCGCCATGCCCGCGGTCAAGGCCGACGCCGCGCTCGCCGCGTTCACCAACGGCGAGCTGGGGATGTTCGTCACCAGCACCGCCCTGCTCGCCAGCGCGCGGGAGGCGGCCGAGGGCAAGTTCGAGCTGCGCACCGCCGGTTTCCCCGCCATCGACGCCGACAGGCCGGCGCGGCCCACCTACTCCGGGGCCGGGCTCGCCGTGCTCGCCAAGGACGAGCGGCACCAGCGGGCGGCCTGGGAGTTCATCAAGTTCCTCACCAGCGAGGAGGGCTTCGAGATCATCACTTCCCAGATCGGCTACCTGCCGCTGCGGGAGACGGTGGCGACCAGGCTTGCCGACACGCCCATCGTCACCCTGCTCAAGCCCGCGCTGGAGCAGCTCGACACCGTCACCCCCTACACCTCGTTCTCCGGCGAGCGGGCGAACCAGGCGGTGGTCGTCCTCCAGGACGAGGCGGTAGAGCCGATCGTGCTGCGCGGCGCCGATCCGGAGTCGACGCTGGCGAGCGCGGCGGACAAGATCCGCGGCCTGACCGGCTGAACCGGCTCACCGGCCGAACTACCTGGACCAACCGGTTGTCCGACTGGCTACTCGACTGACTGGCCACGACTGACCGAGATCACGGTGGATGGGGGCGCAGGTGACGACTCGGGCCGAGCTGCCGGCCGAGGTCGGCGTGGCCGAGAAGCGGGAGCGGGCCGTCCGGTCCGCCCCCGCCACTCGGTGGGGCGCGGGCGCTGACCCGCGGCGGGCCCGCACCCGCGCCCGCATCCGCCGTGCCCGCCAGTCGGCCACTCCGTGGTTGTTCCAGGCGCCGATGCTGGTGTCCCTGGCGGTCTGGGTGTACGGGCCGCTGGTGTTCACCGGCGTGCTCAGCCTGCTCGACTGGGACCTCGTCTCCCCGGACCGGGAGTTCGTCGGCCTGGAGAACTACCGCCGCCTGGTGACCGAGCCGGAGTTCGGCAACGCGGCCTGGCGCACTCTCCTGTACGTCCTCGCCATGCTGCCGTTCGCCACCGTCATCCCGATGGCGCTGGCCATCATGCTCTGGAAGCGGCCGGGCCGGGCCAGCGACGTCTACCGCTCGCTGCTGTTCCTGCCGGTGATGCTCGCGCCGGTGGCGCTCGCGCTGGCCTGGCGGTTCGTCCTCGACCCGCTCGGCGGCATCGTGAACACCGTGTTCGGCGCGGTCGGCCTGCCCGAACGGGACTGGCTGGGCGACCCGGACACCGCGCTGCCGACGATCGCCGTGATCACCGCCGCCAAGTTCGTCGCGCTGAACATGCTGCTCTACGGCGCGGCTCTCGCCGCGCTGGACCGGCGGGCGATGGACGCCGCCCGGGTGGACGGCGCCACCGAGTGGGAGATCACCCGGCACCTGATCGTCCCGCAGCTGGGCGGGACCACCGTCCTGCTGACATTTCTGTGCGTGGTGTTCGCCGGCCAGTGGACGTTCACCAACATCACCGTGCTCACCCAGGGCGGGCCCGACAACACGACGGACAACGTGTACCACCGGCTCTACACGTACGCGTTCACGTTCTTCGACGCCGGAGCAGGCGCGGCCGCGGCGGTGACCATCGTGCTCGGCCTCGCCGTGGCGTTCGGG
>JADGHA010000437.1 GCA_019689695.1 Micromonosporaceae bacterium
TTTATACTACCCAGGACACCTCCCCCCCCGGGGGGGGGCGGGCGGGGGGCCGGGCGGGCTCCGCGGGGGTGATCCTCAGCAGCGTCGACTCGCCGGTCGCCAGCAGCCGCATCCCTTCCAGCCGGACGGTGGACTCCGCGCAGCTCCCGCCGACGAACCCGGCGAGCGTGCCGTCCGCCAAGAGGATCGCCCGGTCGCCGGCCTTCGCGCTGGTCGGCCGCTCCACCCGGACCACCGTGGCGAGCACGAACGGCGTGCGGTCGCCGCGCAACCGCTCCACCTCGGCGAGCAGGTCAGTCATCGCTGATGGCCAGGTCGGTGCGGAACGGACGGCCCTGGATGGCCCGCCAGACCTGCGCCGGGGTCAGCGGCATGTCCGCGTGCCGCACGCCGTACGGCTTGAGCGCGTCGAGTACCGCGTTGACCACGGCGGCCGGGGAGCCGACGGTGGCCGATTCGCCGACGCCCTTCGCGCCGATCGGGTGGTGCGGCGAGGGCGTGACCGTCTCGCCCAGCTCCCAGCTCGGGCACTCCATGGAGGTGGGCAGCAGGTAGTCCATGAAGGACGCCCCGAGGTGGTTGCCGTCCGCGTCGAACGCCATCACCTCCATCAGGGCCATGCCGACGCCGTCGGCGAGCCCGCCGTGGATCTGCCCTTCCACGATCATCGGGTTGATGCGCACCCCACAGTCGTCGACCGCGACGAACCGGCGCACCTTGACCTGCCCGGTGCCCGGGTCCACGTCCACCACGCAGATGTACGCGCCGAACGGGAAGGTCAGGTTCGGCGGGTTGTAGACGCAGGTGGCGTCCAGGTGCCCCTCCACGCCCTCCGGCAGTTCCACAGTGGAGTGCGCGGCCATCGCCAGCTCCTGGATGGACTTGCCGGACTCGCGGTCGCCGCGCACGAACCACCGCCCCTTCTCCCACTCCAGGTCGGCGGGATCCACCTCCAGCGCGGCCGCCGCCACGATGCGGGCGCGCTCGCGCACCTTGCGGGCCACCATCGCGGCCGCCGCCCCGGAGACCGGGGTCGACCGGGAGCCGTAGGTGCCCAGCCCGAACGGGGTCTGGTCGGTGTCCCCGTGCACCACCTCGATGTCGTCCGGCGGGATGCCCAGCTCCTCCGCGACGATCTGGGCGAAGGTCGTCTCGTGCCCCTGACCTTGCGACTGCACCGAGATGCGCAGCACCGCCTTGCCGGTCGGGTGGACGCGCAGCTCGGCGCCGTCGGCCATGCCGAGCCCGAGGATGTCCATGTGCTTGCGCGGGCCGGCGCCGACCGCCTCGGTGAAGAAGCTGACCCCGATGCCGGTCAGGGTGGACGGTGGCTGGCCGCCCGCCATGGCCGCGCGCTGGGCCGCCTGCTCGCGGCGCACCTGCTCGTATCCAACCAGGTCCATCGCCAGCCGCAGCGCCCGCGGGTAGTCACCCGAGTCGTACTCCCAGCCGGTCGGGCAGTGGTAGGGGAACTGCTCGGGGCGCAGCAGGTTGCGCATGCGCAGCTCGGCCGGGTCCATGTCCAGCTCGTACGCGAGGATGTCGACCATCCGCTCGATCAGGTACGCGGCCTCGGTGACCCGGAACGAGCAGGCGTACGCCACCCCGCCCGGCGCCTTGTTGGTGTAGACGCCGGTGACCGAGCAGTGCGCCGCCTCCAGGTCGTACGACCCGGTGAAGACGTGGAAGAACCCGGCCGGGAAGTTCGTCGGCTGCGCCGTGCCGTTGAACGCGCCATGGTCGGCGAGCACCTTCACCCGCACCGCCCGGATCTTGCCGTCCCTGGTCGCCGCGATCTCGCCCCGCATGTGGTAGTCGCGGGCGAAGGACGTGGTCATCAGGTTCTCCGAGCGGTCCTCCATCCACTTGACCGGCCGGCCGGTGACGATGGACCCGACGATCGCGCACACGTACCCGGGGTAGATGCCCACCTTGTTGCCGAAGCCCCCGCCGATGTCCGGCGAGATGACCCGGATCTTGTGCTCGGGCAGGCCGGCCACGAGCGCGTACACCGTGCGGTGCGCGTGCGGGGCCTGCGAGGTGGTCCACACCGTCAGCTTCCCGGTGACCTTGTCGAAGTCGGCCACCGCGCCGCAGGTCTCCAGCGGCGCCGGGTGCACCCGCGGGTAGAGGATGTCCTGGGCGACGACGACCTCGGCCTCGGCGAAGACCGCGTCGGTGCGCGCCGCGTCGCCGGCCTCCCAGTCGAAGATGTGGTTGTCGGTCTTGCCTTCCTTGTCGTCGCGGATCACCGGGGCGTCCGGGTCCAGCGCCCGGCGGGCGTCCACCACGGCCGGCAGCGGTTCGTACTCGACCTCGATGAGCTCCAGCGCGTCCCGGGCGGCGTACCGGTCCTCGGCCACCACGAAGGCGACCTCCTGGCCCTGGAAGCGGACCTTGTCGGTGGCGAGCACCGCCTGGGTGTCGTAGGAGAGCGTGGGCATCCAGGCCAGGTTGAGCCCGGCCAGCGTCTGCCCGGTGATGACCGCCTTGACCTTCGGGTGCGCCTCGGCCGCGCTGGTGTCGATGGAGACGATCTTCGCGTGCGCGTACGGGCTGTGCAGGATCGCCCCGTGCAGCATGCCCGGCAGCTTCACGTCGTCCACGTAGGTGCCCCGGCCGCGGATGAACCGGGCGTCCTCCTTGCGGTGCATCCGGCCGAAGCCGACCGGAGCCGATTCCACTGTGGTCATGCCGACACCTCCTCGGTGGCCGGGTGCTCGGCCGCCCAGCGCACCGCGCGGACGATGTTCTCGTACCCGGTGCACCGGCAGATCTGGCCGGAGATCGCCTCGCGGATCTCGGCCTCGGACGGGTCCGGGTTGTGGTCCAGCAGCCAGCGGGCGGTCATCATCATGCCCGGTGTGCAGAAGCCGCACTGCAGGCCGTGGCACTGCACGAAGCCCTGCTGCACCGGGTCCAGGCCCGCCGCCGTCTCCAGCCCTTCGACGGTGCGCACCTGCCGGCCGTCCGCCATCACGGCCAGCACGGTGCACGACTTGACCGGCGTGCCGTCCAGCCAGACCACGCAGACGCCGCAGTTGGAGGTGTCGCACCCCCAGTGCGTGCCGGTCAGGCCCAGCTCGTCCCGCAGGAAATGGACCAGCAGCAGCCGGCCGTCGACATCCCTTGTGTACGCCTGCCCGTTCACGGTCACCGTGATCTGCATGCTCACACCCCTCCCTGCGCGCGTGCGCTGGCCCGGGCGAGTGCGCGGGCGGTCAGTTCGGCCACCAGGTGCCGCTTGTAGTCCGCCGGCCCACGCTGGTCGGTGGCGGGCGCGCAGTGCTGCGCCGCGACCCGCCCGGCCTCGGCGAAGTTGCTCGCGGTGGCCGCCCGGCCCCGCAGGAACTCCTCGGCCTGCGCGGCGTGGAAGTGCTCGGCGCCGACCGCGGTCAGGCCGATGCCCACGTCGGCCACGGTCCCGCCGTCCAGCCAGATCGC
>JADGHA010000019.1 GCA_019689695.1 Micromonosporaceae bacterium
CAGCGGCCACCGGAACCCGCCCGCCGGGGCAGGGCCGCCCGGCGGCACGAACCCACCCGCCGGCACAGCTTCGGACACCGGCGCGATAACGGGCCTCGCGCCGGACCCCGGCCGAGCCGCCCGGACGCCGAACCCAGGCGCGGCCAAGGTCGGATGAGGCGCAGCCAGGGCGCCGGCCGGGCGGGCCGGAGCGGGCTCGGCGCCCGCCGGCCGAGGCCCGGCCAGGCTCAGCAGGAGCCCGGTGCACAACAGCAGGGCAAGCGGCGCGCGGTGGCCAGACATGAGGGCAGCGTGCCGGCCGGTCCACCCCCGCCACAACCTGGTCAGCGGTCAACTGTGGATAACCGCCTGCCTTGTGGACAAACGCCTGATCAACAGATGATGTGATAGGGACGCTCGCTGGTGTATCTCCGGCTCGGGTCCGCCCTCATCTTCTGGGTACCCAGTCCGGAGGGTGGTTGCGGATGAGAGGTGAGGGCCGTCGGGTCCTGATCGTCGGCGCTGGCATCGCCGGGTTGGCCGCGGCGCGCACCCTGAGGTCGTGGGGTGCGTCGGTCGAGATCGTGGAGCGCGCGCCCGGCCCAGCGCCCGATCGCACCGGCATCTACCTGCCGGGCACCGCCACGCGGGCGCTGGACAAGCTGGGCCTCTTCCCGGAGGTGGCAGGCCGCGCCGTCCACATTGATCGGCAGCGGATCCTCGACCACCGTGGCGAGGTCCTGCTCGACCTCGATCTCGCCGAGCGCTGGGACGGAGTGGGTCCCTGCCTGGCGTTGGACTTCCGGGACCTGTACGCCGTGCTGCTGACCGCGGCGGGGGACGTACCGATCCATTGGGGACGGACCCCCCGTGCGGCGACGATCGGTGACCGGACGGTCCGGGTCGAGCTGGACAACGGCCTGGTCGCCCCGTTCGATCTGGTCGTCGGGGCCGACGGGGTGCATTCCTTCGTCCGCGGGCTGGTGTCCACGTCCCCGGCGGTACACCACCGGCGGCACTACCACAGCCGCTTCCTGGCCTTCGGCCCCGCCGCCCGCCTCGCGCCCACGGCCGTACGGCAGGCCCTGCTGGGGCCGGACCGGACTTTCGTGACGGTGCCGATCGGTGACGGGCGAGTCTACTGCTACTGCGACGCCCCGATGACGGATCCGCCCGCGCGACTGGAGCAGCTCTTCGCGGAGTTCGCCGAGCCGGTGCCGGCCCTGCTGCACGCGGTCGGCGCCGGCAACGGACATCGTGCCGGGCCGGTCGAGGAGGTGGTGATGCCCGGGCCCTGGTCGCGTGGCCCGGTCGTGCTCGTCGGCGACGCCGCACACGCGAGCGCGCCAGCCCTGGGGGAGGGTGTCTCGATGGCGCTGGAGGACGCCCTCGTGCTCGCCGACGAGCTGGCCTCGACGGAGACCATTCCCGATGCGCTACCGGCCTACGAGGCGCGCCGACGGCGCAGGACGGACTGGGTCCGCACCCAGACGCGCCGGCTGGAGCTCACTCTCACCCTGCCGCCGTCCATGCGCGACCTGGTGCTGCGCCGCTTCGGCCGCAAGATGGCCCGCAACGCCTACCGTCCGCTGCGCGAGCAGCCGTAGCCGTCGCGCAGCGGCAGCATCGAGCCGGAACGAGTGGTCGAGCCGGAACGAGCGGTCAGGAGCCGAAGCCGGTGTCGGTGGGCAGGGAGATGTCCGGCTTCTCCAGCTCCTCCACGTTGACGTCCTTGAAGGTCATTACCCGGACGTTCTTCACAAAACGCGCAGGCCGGTACATGTCCCACACCCAGGCGTCGTGCATCTCGACCTCGAAGTACACCTCGCCGTCCGAGTTGCGCACGTGCAGGTCCACCTGGTTGGCCAGGTAGAAGCGGCGCTCCGTCTCGACCACGTAGGAGAACTGGCGGACGATGTCGCGGTACTCCCGGTAGAGCTGCAACTCCATCTCGGTTTCGTACTTCTCGAGATCTTCCGCGCTCATCGCACTCCACCTCTGGCGCTCATCGCGCACCATCCTCAAGGACGTGGTCCATCATCCCCCACCGGAACGCGTCCGGCGCCCGCTCGCCGACGCCGCCACAGGGATCACCCGTCGTCGCCGGCAGTTCCGACCGTACTCCCTGCGACGACCCGCCGCGCCACCCTGTCCGGCGGCCGGGCGCGCCCAGCCGCCGCGGCGGCCACGTTGACGTACGAGAAGCGGTGCTGCGCACACGGACCGTGATGCTGAAGTGCCAGAGTGTGTTCCGGCGTCACGTATCCCTTGTGCTCGGCGAACCCGTACCACGGGTACTCCTTGTCCAGCTCCACCATGATCCGGTCCCGGGTGACCTTGGCCAGCACGCTCGCCGCCGCCACGCACGCGGCGACCCGGTCACCCTTCCACACGGCGAGCCCGGGTACGCCCAGGCCGTCGACCGGGAACCCGTCGGTGAGCACGTACTCCGGCCGGATGGCGAGGGTCGCCAGGGCACGGCGCATGGCGGCGACGTTGCAGACGTGCAGGCCACGGTTGTCCACGTCCTCGGGCGGGACGACCACCACCGAGTACGCCAGCGCGCGGGCCACGATCTGGTCGTACACCCGCTCGCGGGCCGCCGGAGTGAGCAGCTTGGAGTCGGCGAGGTCGTCGATCTCACCGCGCCGCCCCTGCGGGAGCAGCACCGCCGCGGCCACCAGCGGGCCTGCGCACGCGCCCCGCCCGGCCTCGTCCGCCCCGGCCACGGTGCGGAAGCCGCGGCGGTGCAGCGCCCGCTCCAGGGCGTACAGGCCGCCCTCGCGGCGGACCACGGTACGTGGCGGTGTCAGCATCGGGCCCCTCCCTCGACCGGCTTGCCACCGCCGGCGCCCAGCACCCTGCGCAACAGGTCCGGAAGCTCGACAGGGTAGAACCGTTCGGTGGTGGATTCCAGCTCGCTGATCGTCCACCAGCGGTATCCGTCGATGGAACCGCGCTCCACGGCGTCGAAGCCGTCGGTGACAACCTCCCACGCCGGCACCTGGACCAGGAAGAACTCCTGCTCCTGGCGGTACCACCGGCCGTCGAACGGGAACTCGGTGACCTCTCGCCAGATCGGGCTGCCCAGCTGTGCGGCGGTCATCCGCAGCCCGGTCTCCTCAGCCAGCTCGCGGGCCGCGCCGGCCGCGGCCGGCTCGTCCGGCTCCAGCCCGCCACCCACGGTGAACCAGTAGCTGTGCGCGGGCCGGGCCGGGTCGAAGCCGTGGAACATCAGGACCCGGCCTGCACCGTCAACGAGCAACACGCGCGCGGCGCGACGGGGGATGGCGTCCATCGTCTCCCCACCCTAGGCCGCCCGTGGACAACGCGGTCACCGGGTGAGGCAGGCACCGGGTGACGCAGGCGCCGGGCGCGGGCAGGCGCCAGGTCACGCAGGCGCCGGGTGATGATGCAGGCGCCGGGTGCGGGCAGGCCCGATTCAGCTGCCCGGATCGGCTACCGCATCGAAGGTATCCGGAACTGACAGCCACTTCGCCCGGTTGAACGGCCAGAAGACCACGAAAGCCCGGCCGACCACCGCGTCAACGGGGATGGTGGCCTCCATCAGGTCGTGGTCCCTGGTGGTGTACAGCTCCAGCGAGTCCTTGGAGGCGGACCGGTGGTCGCCCATGACCCACAGCCGACCCTTCGGCACCGTGATGTCGAACTCCTCATCGGCCGGCGAATCGGCGATGCCGTCCTGCCGGTAGACGTAGTCCTCGTCGAGCGGCTGGCCGTTGACGGTGATGCGTCCCCTCGCGTCGCAGCAGGCCACGTGATCGCCGCCGACGCCGATCACGCGCTTGATGAAGTCCTCGCCTTCCGCGGTGTCGCGCCAGTCCCGGGGCGCCTCGAACACCACGACCTCGCCCCGGTGCGGCGAGCGGAAGTCGTACACCAGCTTGTTGACGAGCACCCGGTCGTTGATGTCGAGGGTGTGCTCCATCGACGGCGACGGGATGTAGAACGTCTGCAGTACGAAGGCGCGGACCACGATCGCCACCACGACCGCGACACCGAGCAGGATGGGCAGCTCTTTCCAGAATGAGCTGCCCTGTTTGGCCTTGGCCTGCTCCTCGGGCTGCTTGTCCGGCTGCTGGTCGCCCACCCCGGCCTGCTGATCGCTGTGCGTGTCGATCTGCTGGTCGCTCTGTGTGTCGTGCTGGTCGCCGGGCACGCCGTGCTGCTCGTCGCTCTGCTCGTCGATCACGGCGCGAGCCTACGCCGTCGACCTGAAACCGAGCGTCGGGAACGCGCGGAAATATACCGAGAAAACACGAAAGGAAGAAGAACCGTGACCACCCCTGGCGCGTCCGGAGTGGACAGCCGCGCCACCCCCGGTCGTCCGGCCGCGGTGGGCTCCGCGACGTGGGCGAAGGTGTCGGGCACGGGGAGCCGGTCCCATCTGCTGTTCGGCCACACGATGACGAACGCCCGGCCGATCACGTTGTCGATCGGCACCAGGCCCTGGCAGCGGGAGTCCTGGGAGACCAGCCGGTGGTCACCCATCACGAACAGCTGCCCCTCCTCGACCTTCACCGGACCGAACTTGCGGGAACGGCACTCGTCGGCCGCGGGCGGCGCGTCCAGCGGCGAGTTCTCGATGACGTACGGCTCGTCCAGCGGGGTCCCGTTGACGGTCACCCGGCCCTTGTCGTCACAACAGGCGACGGTGTCCCCGGGCAGCCCGATGACCCGCTTGATGAAGTCCTTCTCCCCCGGTGTGCTGATGCCGACGAGGTCACCCACGGTCCGCGCGAGCCCGGCCAGGAAGCCGTCGTCCTTGCCGTTGGTGGGCGCCTCCGGCACCCAGTTGGCGGGGCCCCGGAACACCACGACCTCGCCCCGCTTGGGGTCCCGCACGTCGTAGACGACCTTGTTGACCAGCACCCGGTCGCCGATCAGCAGGGTGTCCTCCATCGAGCCCGACGGTATGTAGAACGCCTGCAGCAGGAACGTCCGGATCAGCACGGCGAGACAGAACGCGACGACGATCAGCAGCGGCAACTCCTGCCACAGCGGCATGCCCTTGCGCTTGGACTTGCCCTCGGGATCGTCCGTCGCCCCGTTGGCCTGTTTCGGCCCGGCAACCGAAGCCCCCGCCGCCGATGCTTTGGCAGACCGGGCCGACGGCCCCCCGGCCGTCGCGGGGCCGGCCGCCGAGCGTCCGGCCGGGTTGCGGGTCGAGCCGCGGGCGGTCCCCGAACCCGTCTCGGTGCGACCGCCTCGCAGCGGCGCCCACCCGGCCGCCTCGCCGCCCCTGGCGGGCGGGGCGCCGTCCGGGGGCGCGATCACCGGCGGCGACCATGCCGCCCGGTCGCCCTCCGGCTCCGGCCAAGCAGCCGGGCCGGCACCGGCTGGCCGTCCGTTGGGCCGCGCGCGCGCCTCCGCGCCCCGCGACGGCCACGCGTCGAGCTCCCGATCCGGCAACGGATGCGCAGATGAGGCGCCATCGCGCCGGGGGCGACCGTTGCGGGGTGTGCTGCGCGGCTGGACCCAGCGCTCCCGGTCCGTCGCCACCGGGTCCTCCGTCCAGGCGTCCGGGGGCGGCGCCGGGGCGCGGCGGTCCGCGGTGGGCCGGCCGGACGACCACTCCGATGGCGGCCCGGAGCCGGGCCGGCCGGACGAGGGCGGACGGGACCGGGACGGACCGGAAACGGCGTCGTGCCCCGCGTGCGACGAGGACCCGGGGACGCGCGCGGATGCCGACCAGCGCGGCCGCGAGTCGGCGCTACCGCTGCGGGTGGCCCGATCGCGAGCCGTCAAGCGGTAGTCCGGAAACTCGTCGCCGCGCCATTGCCCGCGGTCGCTCTGGTCACCCTCCACTGCGTCTAGCGTATGCGGCGGAAGGTGGTCGTGGGGAGGACTGTCCCGACCTGGCATGGCCGGACCGCGGCTCGGCTCGCCCGGACCGCGGCTCAGCTCGCCTGCTTCTCCCGCTTCTCCTTGATCTTCGCGGCCTTGCCGCGCAGCTCACGGAGGTAGTAGAGCTTGGCCCGCCGGACGTCACCCCGGGTCACCACCTCGATCCGGTCGATCACCGGGCTGTTCACCGGGTACGTCCGCTCCACCCCGACGCCAAAGCTGATCTTGCGGATGGTGAAGGTCTCCCGTAGGCCGGCCCCCTGCCGGCGGATCACCACGCCCTGGAAGACCTGGATCCGGGAGCGGTTGCCCTCGACCACCCGGGCGTGCACCTTGAGCGTGTCACCGGCGCGGAAGTCCGGGATATCGGTCCGCTGCGACTGGGCGTCCAGGGCGTCGAGGGTGTTCATCGCTGCTTCCTCATGCTCGATGCGACATGGCTGGTTGCGATCCCCGTCGAACTGCCGGCCGGGGAGCACTCGCGCGGACCGGAGGCGCGCTGACGCATGCCCCGGTCGCGGCAACCCCCCTACTTTGCCATATCGGGTTGCTCGATCCGAAATCCGGCCCCGGCCAGCACCGCCAGGTCCCGGTCGTCCAGCTCCGCCACGGCCCGGGCCAGCAGGTCGGGACGGCGCCGGGCAGTCCGCAGCAGCGCCTGGTCGCGCCGCCATCGGGCGATCCTCGCGTGATCGCCGGACCGGAGCACGTCCGGGACGTCCAGCCCGCGCCACCGGGCCGGTTTGGTGTAGCCGGGTGCCTCCAGGAGTCCGTGGGCATGGGACTCGTCGGCGAGCGACTCGGCGTTGCCCAGCACGCCGGGCAGCAGCCGGGTGATCGCCTCCAGCATCACCAGCACCGCCACCTCGCCGCCGAACAGGACGTAGTCGCCCAGCGAGACCTCGCTCACCGGCATCCGGGTCGCCGCGTGGTCGAGCACCCGCTGGTCGATGCCCTCGTACCGCCCGCAGGCGAAGACCAGGTGCCGCTCGCCGGCAAGGCGGTTGGCCATCGCCTGGGTGAACCGCTCCCCCGCCGGTGTGGGCACCACCAGGCGGGCCGGGGCCGCACCGGCGCCGTCAGCACCCGCCGGCTCCGCCCCGCCAGCACCGGCTGGCTCTGCGTTGCCAGCGCCCGCCGACGCCGCCTCGCCAGCACCCGCCAGGTCGGGATCGCTACCGCCCGCGGCAACCGCCGGCGCCGGTACCAGGGCATCCAGCGCTTCGCCCCATGGTTCCGGCCGCATCACCATGCCTGGGCCGCCGCCGTACGGGGTGTCGTCCACCGTGCGGTGCACGTCGTGGGTCCACGTCCGCAGATCGTGGACGGCGATGTCGAGCAGCCCGGCGGCGCGGGCACGACCGATCAGGGAGAGGTCCAGCGGGCCGAAGTACTCCGGGAAGATCGTGATGATGTCCACCCGCATAGCCGTGCGGCCCCCTAGATGTCGAACAGGCCGGGTGGCGGGTCCACCACCACCCGCCCCGCGGCGAGGTCGACCTCCGGCACGATCGCCTTGACGAACGGCACCAGCCCGTTGCGCCCGTCCGGGCGGCGCAGCACCAGCAGGTCCGAGGCGGGCGCGTGGTCGATGGCGGTCACCTCGCCGACCACCTCCCCGGCCGGGGTGACCGCGGTGAGGCCGATCAGCTGGTGGTCGTGGAACTCGTCCGGGTCCTCCGGCGCGGGCACCTGCTCGCTGTCCACGCAGAGCCGCACCCCGCGCAGCCGCTCGGCCAGGTCGCGGTCGTGCACCCCGTCGAAGAGGACCAGCAGCCGCCCCTGGTGCGGCCGGACCGACTCCACGGTCAGGCTCGGCGGCCCACCGTTCTCGGTGGTCAGCGTGTTGCCCACGGCGAACCGGGCCTCGGGCTCGTCCGTCCGCACGTCGACCACGACCTCACCGCGGACGCCGTGCGGGCGGACGATCTGACCGACCGTCAGCAGCATCGGCCCGGGCTTCAGTACGCGTCGACGATCTCGACGCGGACGCCGCGACCGCCGATGGAGCCGATCACCTGGCGCAGCGCCTTCGCGGTGCGCCCGCCGCGCCCGATGACCGTGCCCAGGTCGTCCGGGTGCACCCGGACCTCCAGCCGCTTGCCGCGGCGTGAGTCGACCATGCGCACCCGCACGTCGTCGGGGTGGTCGACGATGCCCTTGACCAGGTGCTCCAACGCCGGCCGCAGCGCGGAGTCAGCCCTGCTGCTCGGCGCCCGCACCGGCCTGCTCCTCGGTCTGCTCCGCCGCGGGCTCGGCCGTGGCGGCCTTCGCTGGCTGGGCCTTCTTCCGGGTCGACTTCGCCGGCGGCGTCGCCGGCTCGGCCAGCCCTGCCGCGGCCTGCGCCTCGGCCTCGTAGCGCGCCCGGCGGTCGGCCTTGGGCGGGGCCACCTTCAGCGGCTCGGGCGCCGGCAGGCCCTTGAACTTCTGCCAGTCGCCGGTCTTCTCCAGCAGGCGCTGGACCGGCTCACTCGGCTGCGCGCCGACACCGAGCCAGTACTGGACCCGATCCGACTTGACCTTGATCACCGAAGGGTCTTCCTTCGGGTGATACACCCCGATGTACTCGATCGCCTTCCCATCGCGCTTGGTGCGCGAGTCGGCGACGACAATGCGGTACTGCGGATTGCGGACCTTGCCCATCCGCAGGAGCCGAATGCGTACGGCCACTTCTGTCTCGCTCCTGTTGCGATCGTCACCGGCAGCCGCCGGTGCGTGCTGGGGTGAGCGGACCGGGTGCCACGTGGGGTTATGGCACCGGTGCTCGAATGACTGGGCCGCGGCCGGGGAGAGGGCGCCGGACGCGTACCGATTCAGCCTGCCATTGTGCCAGATCGTCCCGGCGTGCTACGAACCGGTAGGGGTCATCCCCGCTCGCGGGCGGTCCCACCCCGCCGGCAACGCGCTCGGCGTGGTCCACGACGGTGGCGGCCGGAAGTCGCACCAACTCCCGTCGAACGGATACCGCCTGGCCTCGAAGATGGAGATCACCCGGGCGGCCTCCGCGCGGACCGCCGCCTCGTCGTCGACCCAGTAGTGCTCGGGGTAGGCCAGCCGCTCAGCGAACTCGTCCTCGTCCTTGAACTCCCAGGATCCGTTTGGCCAGGCCACCACGTCCAGGTCGTGGTCAACGGTGTCCACCCCGGCCAGCTCGCCGTCGTCCCAGCGCGTCGACGGCAGCTCCAGGTTGATGTACCAGTGGTCGAACGCCCCGTCCTCGTTCCAGAACCACCAGACCGAGTGGGCGGCATCCGGTGGCACCAGCACCAGCACGCCGTACCCCTGCCAGGTCTGCCGGTGCATCTTCTTCCGCGCGGCGACCCACTCGGGGAACCGGACGTCGTGCAGCCCACGTCCGTCCGCCAGCCGCAGCCAGGCCACCGGGCTGCCCCCGGGGATCCACAGCACCAGCCCGCGATCGTCGTCCTGGACCACCCGGCCGGTCTTGACCACGGACAGCATCTGGCCACGCTTGAAGTACCGCCGGACCACGGTCCGGCCGGGCTTGAACCACATCCCGCTCAGTACGCCCGGGCCAGCACCGCGACCAGGCCGGGCTCGTCCTCGCTGTCCGGCACCGAGCCGTCCTCGCGGACCAGGCAGCGCACCGTCACGCCAGACGCGTTCGCCTTCGCCTCACCCTCGACGCCCACCGCGGACCACGGCACCCGGGCCCAGCCGGTCGCCGCCGCCTCGATCGCTTCGTCCACCGAGCCGACCGAGACCGTCCGGCTCTCCCGCATTGCCCGCGCCTGTTCGTAGAGCGCCTTCTGGTCGGCCTCGAGCACGGCCTGCACCGCCGGCACCGCCTCGCCGATCGGAACCGGCCGCTTCGAGCCGTCCAGCCGGCGCACGAGCACGGCGTTGCCCGCCGCCAGATCGCGGGGGCCGACCTCCAGGCGCACCGGGTAGCCCTTGAGCTCCGCGTCCACGGCCCGGCGGCCGAACGGGGTGTCCACGCGGTCGTCGAAGCCCACCCGGATGCCGGCGTCCCGCAGGGCGTCGCGCAGCTTGCCGGCCGCCTCCACGACGCCCTCGCCGGCCTTGACCACCATCACGTGCGCCTGGATCGGCGCCAGCCGCGGCGGCACCCGCAGCCCGTTGTCGTCGCCGTGGCACATGATCAGGCCGCCGAGCATGCGGGTCGAGGTGCCCCAGCTCGTGGTCCAGGCGTGCTCGACGCCGCCGGTCGCCGCGGAGTAGGTGATGTCGAAGGCGCGGGCGAAGTTCTGCCCCAGCTCGTGCGAGGTGCCGAGCTGGAGGGCCTTGCCGTCGCCCATCATGCCCTCGAGCGTGTACGTGTTGGTGGCCCCGGCGAACCGCTCACCGGCCGTCTTGCGCCCGACCAGGACCGGGATGGCGAGCACGCGGACCATGAAGTCCTCGTACACCTCGTGGAGGATCTTGCGGGCGTAGGCCCGCGCGTCGGCCTCGGTGGCGTGCGCGGTGTGCCCCTCCTGCCACAGGAACTCGCTCGTGCGCAGGAAGATCCGGGGCCGCAGCTCCCAGCGCACGACGTTGGCCCACTGGTTGAGCAGCAGCGGCAGGTCCCGGTACGAGTCGACCCACTTGGCCATGAACTCGCCGATCACCGTCTCACTGGTCGGCCGCACCACGACCGGCTCGGCCAGCTGCTTGCCGCCGCCGTGGGTGACCACCGCGAGCTCGGGCGAGAAGCCCTCCACGTGCTCGGCCTCGCGGCGCAGGTAGCTCTCCGGGATGAACAGCGGGAAGTACGCGTTCTCCGCGCCGGTCGCCTTGATCCGGGCGTCCATCTCCGCCTGCATGCGCTCCCAGATCGCCCAGCCGGCCGGCCGGATCACCATGGTGCCGCGCACCGGGCCGTTGTCGGCCAGCTCGGCCTTGGCGATCAGGTCCTGGTACCAGCGGGGGAAGTCCTCCGCACGGGGAGTGAGCACGCGTGCCATGGGGGCAGATCCTATCGATTCCGAGCGGGCGGCGACGGCGGGTGGCTGGCTCAGCGGATCACCCTGCCGCGCAGGATCACCCGGCGCGGGGCGGCGATCACCCGCAGGTCGGCCCGCGGGTCGGCGTCGTAGACCACGAGGTCGGCCAGCCCGCCCTCGCCCAGGCCGGGGAAGCCGAGCCACTCGCGTGCGCCCCAGGACCCCGCCCGCAGCACGTCCGGCGCCGCCATGCCCGCCCGCTCGTGCAGCATCAGCATCTCCTCGGCCGCCAGGCCGTGCGAGATCCCGCCGCCCGCGTCGGTGCCGACATAGATCGGCACGCCGGCCTCGTACGCCGCCCGCACCACGGCCGGGAACCCGTCCCGCAGTGCCCGCATGTGGTCGGCGTACCCCGGGAACTTCTGCCGGGCCAGGTCCGCGACCTCGCCGAGGGTGGCGGCGACGTTCATCATCGTGGGGACCAGCGCGGTGCCCCGCCGGGCCATCTCGTCGATCAGGTCGCCGGAGAGCCCGGTGCCGTGCTCGACCGAGTCCACCCCGGCCTCCACCATGATCCGCACCGCCTCCTCGCCGAAGGTGTGCACGGTCGCGCGGACGCCGGCCGCGTGCGCCGTCTCGACCGCGGCCCGCAGCGTGTCCGCGTCCCAGGCCGGAGCCAGGTCGCCGACGGCCCGGTCGAGCCAGTCGCCGACCAGCTTCACCCAGCCGTTGCCGGCGCGCGCCTGCGCGGCGACGGTCGCCGGCACGTCGGCCGCGTCAACCTCGATGCCGATGTGGCGCAGGTAGCGCTTGACCGGCGCGACGTGCCGGCCGGCGCGGGCCAGGCGCGGCACGTCCGGGTCGTCGTCCAGCTGAGGGTACGGGTAGGGCGACCCGGCGTCACGGATGGCCAGCACGCCGGTGTCGCGGTCGGTGATGGCCAGGTCACGGGCTTCCTCCACTGTGGTCACCGGTAGGCCACCCGGCGCAATCCCGATGTGACAGTGGGCGTCCACAAGCCCCGGCAACACATACCCCTCGGAGCTGACCGTCGTCGCCCCGGCCACCGGTTCACGGGTCACCCGGTCGCCGACCAGATACAGGTCGACCATTTCGTCGTCGGGCAGCAGCACACCGCGCACGTGTAACACCACAGGAACTTCCTATCAGGCTTGCCGGACAAGCGCTGCGGCAACGACCACAGCGGACTCTCCCGCCCGGTGGCAGCGGACGCGTCAACCCTCTAGTCTCGCTCGACGTGAAGGGGGTGGTGGCATGGATAAAGCTGTATCCATTCCGGATCTGGCTGGCGTTCGCGCTGGCCGTGGTGGCGTCGCTGGTCATCGGAATCGTCCGGTCGTCCGGCCCGGCACCCGGACCACAGCAGCCGGCCGGCGCCCAGGCCACCACGCCCCCGGCGGGCGCTGACGCGGTCACCGGGCAGGTCACCGCCGCGGGGCTGACCCTCAACCATCCCGGCGGCGCTTCGCTCTCGGTGCCCGCCGGCGCCCTGCCGGCCGGCACCGTGGTCGCGGTCACCCGGGGCAGCGCGGCCCCGCTGCGGCAGCTCGGCGCGCTGCAGCCGGACGGGGTCAGCTGGGACGTGGCCGCCTCGGTCGAACCACCGTCGCTGCCGGTCACCCTGGTCATCCCGTACGACCCGGCGGCCGTGCCGGCCGGCGCACGCCCGCTGGTGACCACCTACGACGAGCTGTCCGGCTGGTGGGTGCCGGTGAAGACGACGGCGGTGCCGGCGACCGGCAAGCTCATCGCGGAGCTGCCCGGGTTCTCGCTCAAGACGTGGATTCTCGACCGGTTGCCGGGGCAGGCGGGCAGCCAGAGCTGGCTGGAGTACCAGGGCCAGGCGCGGCTGCCACCGCGCTCCGACCGTCCACAGTGTGCAGGCCGCGCGGTGCCGCCGTGGGTCAGGCAGGTGGTCGTCAACCCGGGCACAGGAGTCTCCGCATGCGTGCGCGGCGACGGGGACGGTTTCGCCATCGAAGCGGCCGACACCCGGCCGTACCCGGTCACGCTTGACCTCGACGCGCCCGCCGCCCGGGTCAGGTCCACCGCCACAGATACCACAATGGACGATCTGCTGGGGCAGCTGCCCGGCGGCGTGTTGATGCTGCCGTCCGGCAAGTCGACGATCGGGTACGCCCCGCCACCGGCACCGGTCGGGACGGTGCGCGGGCGGGTCCGCCGGGACGGTGACACCATGGTGCGCTGGCTGGTGTTCGAGGCCGCCAGGATCGCGCCGGCGGCGCGCACCGCCGTCGGCACAGCGGCGGTGGCGTGCGGCAAGCGCGCGCTGTCCGGTCCGGCGCTGGCCGCCCAGCGGGTCGCCGTTCTGCTGGACTGCCTGGCCCAGGCGCTGCAGACCCAGCTGCGCAAGAGCGGCTTTGACGTCGCCGGGGGCCTCTGGCGTCCGGTCGGGGCCGCCCGGCTGCCCGCCGCGGTCGCCCAGACGGCCGGTGCGCTGCGCTGGGTCCGCGGCCTGCAGGCGGGCAACTTCGCCGCGCTCGCCGGGGAGCTGGCCGCCAGCGGCGGCGAACATGGCACGGCGGACCGCCCCACCCTCCTGGTGCGCTGGGCCGGCGCGCCCCGGTGGGCCCGGCCGCCCGGCGTGACCCCGCTGTTCAGCCTGGTCAGCACCGCCTCCGTGCCCGGCCCCACGGGCCAGCGGACCAGCGCCCGGTTGGCCGGCCGCAGCTACCCGGACTCGACCGGCGCCTGGGTGGCCTGCGCCGACCCACCGGCCACGCTCACCTACCACCTGGCCAAGAAGTTCCGCCGGCTCACCGCGGTGGCCGGCCTGGCCGAGTTCGCACCGCCCGACCTGGCGGTCCGGTTCCAGCTCACCGCCGACGGCCGGACGGTCGCCAGCCACGTGGTCGACCACCGGGCCACCGCGACGATCGACCTGGACGTCTCCAACGTGGATAGTCTTGTGATCAGCGCGGTGCGGACGGCCGGCAGCTGCCCGCCGTCGCCGCGCCCATTCGGCGTCCTCGGCGAGGCGTCCCTGTTCTCCTAGCGGCTTCTGGCGGCGCAACCACCCGCCCAGCCGAACGGTGCGCCTCTGCTCCACGCTCCCCGGACGGGAACCCCTCAGTCGTCCTTGCGCTTGGTCAGCTTGTTGAAGTCGGGCTTGGGGAGCTTGAAGCCGGGCGGCAGGCCGCCGCCGGCGAGTGCGCTCGGGTCGAAGCCCGGCGGGAGCCCCGGGATGCGCGCACCGCCCCGGGCCGGGCCGCCCTGAGCCGTGACCGCCCGGGAACGCCCACCCTTGCCGCCCTTGCGCTTGCCCTTCGACTTGGTGGCCTTGCGCCGGCCGGCCCCCGGCAGGCCCATCATGCCGCCCATCTGGCGCATCATCTTCTGCGCCTCGGCGAAGCGGTTGAGCAGCTGGTTGACGTCCATCACGCTGGTGCCCGAGCCGTTGGCGATGCGCAGCCGGCGGGAGCCGTTGATCACCTTCGGGTTCGCCCGTTCGGCCGGGGTCATCGAGCGGATGATCGCGGTGACCCGGTCCAGGTGCCGTTCGTCCAGGTCGGCCAGCTGGTCCTTGATCTGCCCCATGCCGGGCATCATGGCCAGCACGTTGGCGATCGGGCCCATCCGGCGGACCGCGGTGATCTGGTCGAGGAAGTCCTCCAGGGTGAACGTCTCGCCGCCCAGCAGCTTGGCGGTCATCCGTTCCTTCTGCTCCTCCTCGAACGCGGCCTCGGCCTGCTCGATGAGGGTGAGCACGTCGCCCATGCCCAGGATGCGGCTGGCCATCCGGTCCGGGTGGAACACGTCGAAGTCGGACAGCTTCTCGCCGGTGGAGGCGAACAGGATGGGTTTCCCGGTGACGTGGCGCACCGACAGCGCGGCGCCGCCCCGCGCGTCACCGTCCAGCTTGGCCAGCACCACGCCGGTGATGCCGACTCCGTCGCGGAACGCCTCCGCGGTGTTCACCGCGTCCTGGCCGACCATCGCGTCGACCACGAAGATGATCTCGTCCGGCTGGATCGCGTCGCGGATCGCGGCCGCCTGGGCCATCATCTCCGCGTCGATGCCGAGCCGGCCGGCCGTGTCCACGATCACGATGTCCCGGGCCGCCCGCCGGGCGTGCTCGATGGAGTCGCGGGCCACCGCCACCGGGTCGCCGACACCGTTGCCGGGCTCCGGCGCGTACACCTCGACACCGGCCCGGCCGCCGAGCACCTGCAGCTGGCCGACCGCGTTGGGGCGCTGCAGGTCGGCCGCGACCAGCATCGGCTGGTGCCCCTGGCCCTTGAGCCACTGGGCCAGCTTGCCGGCGAGCGTGGTCTTGCCGGAGCCCTGCAGGCCGGCCAGCATGATCACCGTCGGCGGCTGCTTGGCGAAGCGCAGCCGGCGAGCCTCGCCGCCGAGGATGGCGACCAGCTCCTCGTGCACGATCTTGATGACCTGCTGGGCCGGGTTGAGCGCCTGGGACACCTCGGCCCCGCGGGCCCGCTCCTTGACCCGGGCGATGAACTCCTTCACCACCGGCAACGCGACGTCGGCCTCCAGCAGTGCGAGGCGGATCTCCCGGGCGGTCGCGTCGATGTCCGCGTCGGAGAGCCGGCCCTTGCCGCGAAGCTTGCTGAAGATGCCGGTAAGCCGGTCGCTCAGGGTGTCGAACACGGCACAAGGGTACAGGGACTAGGAGTCGACCAGCCCGGACTGGTACGCGAAGACCACCAGCTGCGCGCGGTCCCGGGCGCCCAGCTTCACCATCGCCCGGCTGACGTGGGTGCGGGCGGTGGCCGGGCTGACCACCAGCCGCTCCGCGATCTCCTCGTTGCTCAGCCCTTCGCCGACCAGCCCGACGATCTGGCGTTCCCGGTCGGTCAGGGTGCCCAGCTGCGGGTGTGGCCGGGTGGCCCGCGGCGCCCGCCTGGCGAACTCCCCGACCAGCCGGCGGGTCACCGAGGGGGACAGCAGGGCCTCCCCACCTGCCACCACCCGGACCGCGCGCAGCAGCTCGGCCGGCTTGGTGTCCTTGATCAGGAAGCCGCTGGCGCCGTACCGGATGGCGTCGAAGACGTACTCGTCGAGCTCGAACGTGGTCAGCACGACCACCCGGGTGCCGGCCAGCTCCGGATCCGCGGCGATCCGCCGGGTCGCCTCGATGCCGTCGATGCCGGGCATCCGGATGTCCATCAGGACCACGTCCGGCCGCAGCTGGTGGGCCAGCTCCACGGCCCGCAGCCCGTCGGCCGCCTCGCCCACCACGGTCAGGTCGTCCTCGCTGTCCAGCAGCGTCCGCAGGCCCAGCCGGACCAGGTCCTGGTCGTCGGCGATCAGTACGCGGGTCGCGGTCACAGTGGGAAACTACCCTGCACCCGGAAGCCGCCCGCAGGTGCCGGGCCGGCCTCGAACACCCCGCCGAGCGCGGTCACCCGCTCCCGCATGCCCCGGATCCCGTGCCCGCCCGCGTTCGGGGCCGCCGGTGCACCGCGCCCGGTATCGGTCACCGTGACGGTGAGCCGGTCCGGCTCGTGGGCGACCCGGACGGTCGCCGACGCCTGGCCGGCATGGCGCAGCACGTTCGTCAAGGACTCCTGCACCAACCGGTACGCCGCCAGGTCCACCGCGGCCGGCAGGTCCCGCGGTGTGCCGGTGACCTCCACCGTCACCGGCACACCGGTGGCCGACATCCGGTCGACCAGGTCGCCCAGTCGCGCCAGTCCCGGCGTCGGCGCCCGGACCCCGGAGGGATCGGATCGGCGTACCACCGCCAGGGTGGCCCGCAACTCGTCCAGCGCCTCCTTGCTGGTACGGCTGATCGCGCTGAGCGCCTCACCCGCCTGCTCCGGCCGCTTCGGCAGCAGGTGCAGGGCGATCTCGGCCTGCATGTTGATCGCCGCCAGTCCGTGCCCGACCACGTCGTGCACCTCCTGGGCGATCCGCAGCCGCTCCTCGTAGGCGTACTCGCGCGCCTGCTCGGCCCGTGCCCTGGCGTTGGCCTCCCTGGTGACCCGCATCACCAGGCCCACCGCGAACGGCACCGCCACCCAGGCCGAGCCCGGCACCAGCCCGGCCCACCCCACGGGCGACCGGCCGACCGCCGAGTGCAACAGCAGGACCAGCAGCGCGACCCCGGAGGCGATCGCCGCCCGCCGGGCCGGCAGCCGGTTCGCCACGGTGAAGACGGCGACCGCGAACGAGATGAGCACCGGGCCGTACGGGTTACCCAGGAGCAGGTAGGCGGAGGTGGCCCCGGTGGCGCCGGCGAGCGTGGCCAGGGGCCACACCCGCCGGAGCGTGAGCGTGGCCGCGGCGGCCACCACCAGGGCGAAGCCGAGCGCGTCGACCGAGGTGTGCTGCAACTCGGCGGCGCCGCGCGTCCCGCCCAGGCCGATGGCGGCCAGCACCAGCGCCAGCAGTGCGTCCTGGAGCAGCAGGTGAGCTCTGACCGCCATGGCTCATATCCTCACAGCACGTCGCGGCGCCGGAGCAACCCCGCGCTGACCGCCGCGAAGGCCACCAGGTACACCGCCAGTACCAGCGTCGCCTGCCCGCTGCCCACCAGCGCGTCCACCCCGGGGGTGTCCGCCGGGGCGCCGAGGGTGGCGACCAGCGAGCCCGCGTTCGGCCCGGGCAGGCCCTTCTGCATCTGCGCCACCCAGTCCAGCAGCGGCGCCGCGATGCCGGCCAGCAGGTTCTGCACGGCCAGGGCCCAGACCAGGCCCAGCCCGACCGCCAGCGCCACGCCGCGGAGCGCCACCGCGAGCAGCCCGCCGAAGGCGCCCCACATCATGGCGATCAGCCAGCCTGCGCCGACACCGGTGACCAGGTCCGCCGGGCCCGGCCAGTGCACAGGCTGCGACTCGGCCGCGGCGATGGCCACGCTGGCCACCGCGCCCAGCGCGAAGGTGCCCAGCAGCACGCCGAGCGTGGTGACCGCCAGCACGGCGAGTTTCCCGCCGAACACCGCCATCCGGGAGGGCCCCTGGACCAGCACGGTCTTCCAGGTGCCCCAGCCGTACTCGCCGCCCACCACGAGCACCCCAAGGATGATCATGATGGCCCCGTAGAACACCGGCAGCCCGGCGATCGAGTTGCCCACCAGGTTCGCCGGCAGCATGTCGGAGAGCAGCCGGTCGCTGGTGGGCCCGCCCGTGTCACCGACGTAGCCGGCGTACGGCACGAGATAGGTGAAGATCAGGCTGAGGATCCAGCCGATCGCGGCGAGCAGCCAGGTGGCCGGCCGCTTCACCGCCTTGATCGTTTCCGCTCGGAAGCTACCCCACATCGTTGGTCAACTCCAGAAACACCTCTTCGAGGGTGCGTTCCCGCACCCGCAGCTCACTCACCGCGACCCCGGCGTCGACCAGCTCGGCGTTGACCCAGGCGGCCTTCTCCGGCTCGACGGCCAGGTCCAGCCCGCCGTCGCGGACCCGCACCCGGTCGGCACCGAGCAGGGCCCGCGCGCGGGCCGTGGCGTGCTCCAGCGGCTCGGCGACCACCCGCAGGGTGGCCTGCCCGCGCAGCTGGGCCACGGTGCTCTCGGCGACCAGCCGGCCACCCGCCACCACGCCCACCCGGTCGCAGATCTGCTGGACCTCGCCGAGCAGGTGGCTGGAGAGCATGATCGTTGTTCCGGCCGTGCCCAGCCGGCGGACCAGGGTGCGCATGTCGGCCATGCCCGCCGGGTCGAGGCCGTTGGTCGGCTCGTCCAGGATCAGCAGCCGCGGGTCCTTCAGCAGCGCGGCAGCGACGCCGAGCCGCTGCTTCATGCCCATCGAGTACGTGCCGAACTTGTCCCCCGCCCGGTCGCGCAGGTCGACCAGGTCCAGGACGGTGTCGATGCGCCCCTCCCCGGTCCCGCTGTACCGGGCGACGACGCGCAGGTTGTCCCGGCCCGACAGGTACGGGTAGAAGCCCGGCCCCTCGATGAGGGCGCCCACGCTGGCGAGGTGGCCGGGCGCCCCGGGCGCCTCGCCGAAGATCCGCGCGCTGCCGGCGGTCGGCCGGACCAGCCCGAGCAGCATGCGCAGGGTGGTCGTCTTGCCGGCGCCGTTGGGGCCGAGGAAGCCGTAGACCTCGCCCGGCCGTACCGTCAGGCTGATCCCGTCGACCGCGGTGACGTGGCCGTACCGCTTCGTCAGCCCTTCTGTCTCCACTGGAAGTGTCATGCCCTGTACGGTGCCGGTTTGGCCCGCCGGGGGCGTCGGCTCGCGAGCGGCTTCCCCACTACGCACCTGGACGTATCACCACCGCGGGACGGTACGGCGCCGGCCGGAGCGGCCGCCGCTGCCGGCGCCCGCGGCTGCCGGGGCTGCGACTGCTGGCGCGGCGGCTGCCGGGGCGGCGGCTGCCGGCGCG
>JADGHA010000438.1 GCA_019689695.1 Micromonosporaceae bacterium
TGACGTCGAGTCTCGTGGGCTCGGCGGTGAGCAACACCGTCCGGCAGGTTGCCGGCGCGCTCGGCATCGCGGTGCTCGGCTCGGTGCTCGCCGGGGTCTACCGCGGCGACGCCGGCCCGGCCTTCGACGCGCTGCCCGGCCCGGCCCGGGACGCGGCACGCGAGTCGATCTCCGGGGCGTACGGGGTGGCCGAGCATGCCGGCCCGGCAGGCCCGGCGGTGATATCGGCGGCGAACGACGCGTTCGTCACCGCGATGCACTGGGCGGCCGCCGTCGGCACGGTGGTCGCGCTGCTCGGCGTGCTCGTCTCGCTCGGCTGGCTGCCCGGCCGGCGGCCGACCGGCCGGCACGAGCTCGCCGGGGAGCAGCTGCAGGTCGCGGGCGAGGCGGAACTGGCCCGCGCCTCATGAATCGGTAACAATGCGAAGTATGACGTCCACCGTTGCGGGCCCTCCGCGGTCGCCGGGCCGGCCGCGGAGCGCCCGCGCGGACGAGGCGATCATCGACGCCGTGCTCGACCTGCTGGCCGAGGGCAACACCGTGGAGGCGCTGTCCATCGAGGCGATCGCGGCCCGGGCGGGGGTGGGCAAGGCCACCATCTACCGCCGCTGGGCGGGCAAGGAGTCGCTGCTCGCCGACGCGATCCGCACGCTGAAGGGGCCGACGCCGGAGCCGGCCGGCAAGTCGGTCCGGGAGGACCTGATCACCCTGCTCAGCGTGGTGGCCCGCAACGGCGACGAACGGGCGCTCAAGATCATGCCGTGCATCATGCCCGAGGTGAGCCGCAGCCCCGAGCAGTACCGCATCTGGCAGGAGATCATCGCGCCGCGGCGGCAGCGGATGCGCGAGGTGCTGGGCCGCGGCATCCAGACCGGGGAGCTGCGCGCCGACATCGACGTCGAGCTGACCATCCTGCTGCTCACCGCGCCCGTGGTGATGCAGCGGACGCTGCGCTGGCAGCCGGGCCTGGAGGATTCGGCCCTGCCAGGTCGCGTGGTGGACGCCGTCCTCGCCGGCATCGCCGCCCGGTAGAGGTAGTCGCCGGGATCGCCGCCCGTTTGGGCGGCCTCGCCGGGATCGCCCGCAGTGCGGCCGCCTCGCCTCGGCGCGGGCTCGGGCGCGTCGCACTCTTCGCGCGTCACGGCACAACGCGGGACCGCCGACACACCGTACGGATCAACCGCTGGCGCGGCGAAGGCCAGTAGGGTGTCGAACACACGTGCGGTGAGAGGGGCGGATCGTTGCGGGTGCTCGGCGTCGACCCGGGGCTGACGCGGTGCGGTGTCGGCGTGGTCGAGGGAGTTCCCGGCCGGCCCTGCCGCCTGGTGGGCTACCACGTGGTGCAGAGCGACCCGGCTGACGAGCTGCCGCACCGGCTGCTGCACCTGGAGCGGGAGCTGACCGACCTGATCGCCACGCACCGGCCGCGCAGCGTGGCCGTGGAGCGGGTGTTCAGCCAGCACAACGTACGTACAGTGATGGGCACCGCGCAGGCCGGTGCGGTCGCCGTGCTCGTCGCCGCGCGGGCCGGGCTGCCGGTCCAGCTCTACACGCCGAGCGAGGTGAAGGCGGCGGTGACCGGCTCCGGCCAGGCGGACAAGGCACAGGTCAGCGCGATGGTCACCCGGCTGCTCCGGCTGGACGCCCGGCCCCGGCCGGCGGACGCCGCGGACGCGCTGGCGCTGGCGATCTGCCACATCTGGCGCGGTGGCACGCGCGACCGGCTCGCCGCCGCCGCGGCGCGGGCCGAGCAGGTGGCAAGGGGAGGAGCGCCATGATCGCGAGTGTCCGTGGCCGGGTGGCCGCGGTGTCGCCCGAAGGAGCCGTCATCGAGGTCGGCGGCGTCGGCCTGGCGGTGCAGTGCGCGCCCGGCACGCTGGCCGGCCTGCGGCCCGGCGCCGAGGTGCGGCTGGCCACCAGCCTGGTGGTGCGGGAGGACTCGCTCACCCTCTACGGCTTCGCCGACGACGACGAGAAGCACCTGTTCGAACTGCTGCAGACGGCCAGCGGCGTCGGGCCGCGGCTGGCCCAGGCCGTGCTCGCGGTGCACACCCCGGACACGGTGCGCAAGGCGATCGCCAACGGGGACACGGCCACCCTCACCCGCGTCCCGGGGATCGGCAAGAAGGGGGCCGAGCGGCTGATCCTGGAGCTGCGCGACCGGATCGGCCCGGTCGCCGTGGGCGCACACGCCGGGCCGGCCGGCGCGGCGGGGGCATGGCAGGAGCAGGTGCGTCAGGCGCTGATCGGGCTCGGCTGGACGGCCGGGCAGGCCGACCAGGCGATCGCCGAAGTCGCGGAGACGGTGGACGGCGAGACGCCGCCGGTGCCGGTCCTGCTCAAGCAGGCGATCCGGCTGCTGGGTAAGACGCGATGACGGAAGACGGGCTGGTCTCGGCGTACGCGAGCGCGGAGGAGCGGGACGCGGAGGCGAGCGTCCGGCCGCGACGGCTGTCCGAGTTCATCGCCCAGCACCGCGTCCGGGACCAGCTCGACCTGCTGCTGCGCGGCGCGGTGCAGCGGGGCGCGCCCCCCGACCACATCCTGCTCTCCGGGCCGCCCGGCCTGGGCAAGACGACCCTGGCGATGATCGTGGCGGCGGAGCTGGGCGCCGGGCTCCGGGTCACCAGCGGGCCGGCGATCGAGCGCTCCGGGGACCTGGCCGCGATCCTGACCAGCCTCTCCGCCGGCGACGTGCTGTTCATCGACGAGATCCACCGGATCGCCCGGCCGGCCGAGGAGCTGCTCTACAGCGCGATGGAGGACTTCCGGGTCGACGTGGTCATCGGCAAGGGGCCGGGCGCCACCGCGATCCCGCTGGACGTCGAGCCGTTCACCCTGGTCGGCGCGACCACCCGGTCCGGCCTGCTCACCGGGCCGATGCGGGACCGCTTCGGGTTCGTCGCCCACCTCGACTTCTACGCCCCATCCGAGCTGGAGCAGCTGATCCACCGGTCGGCCCGCATCCTGGGCGTGCCGGTCACCGACGACGGCGCCGCGGAGATCGCCGCCCGGTCGCGGGGCACGCCGCGGATCGCCAACCGGCTGCTGCGCCGGGTCCGGGACTTCGCCGAGGTCCGCGCGGACGGGGTGGTGACGCAGGAGGTGGCCCGCGCGGCGCTGCGCGTCTACGACGTGGACGAGCTGGGACTGGACCGGCTCGACCGGGCGGTGCTGCACGCCCTGGTGGACTCGTTCGGTGGCGGGCCGGTGGGGCTGTCCACCCTGGCGGTGGCGGTCGGGGAGCAGGCGGACACCGTGGAGGAGGTCTGCGAGCCGTTCCTGGTCCGGGCCGGGCTGCTGGCCCGGACGCCGCGGGGCCGGGTGGCCACCGCCGCCGCCTGGCGGCACCTTGGGCGGACCCCGCCCACCGGCGTCTTCGGCACCGGCCACGACCAGTTCTCCGCCTGA
>JADGHA010000439.1 GCA_019689695.1 Micromonosporaceae bacterium
CGGGCGGCGACGCGTCCGGGTCGGGCGGCGGTGAGTCAGCCGAGGGTGGCCAGGTCGCTGATCGTGACGTTGCCGAGCACCGGGCCGTCCGGCCGGACCTGGCGCAGGTACCACTTCTGCTGCGGCGTCCGCGGCGTGTTGAACTGCCACACCCCGCGCGGGCTGTCGACCTGCCCGACCTGGCCCAGCATCCGGTTGATCCGCTGCGGCGTGAGGGTGTTGCCGGCCAGCCGGACCGCCTTGTCCAGCACGGCGGCCGCGTCGTAGGAGGCCATCGCGTACTCTGTCGGCACCCGCCCGTACGCCCGGCGGTAGGCCCCGGTGAACTGCCGGTTCGCCTGGTTGTCCAGGTCCGGTGAGTAGTTCATGGCGGTGAAGATGCCGCGGGCGCTGGCGCCGAGTGCCGGCAGGGAGCCCTCGGTGAGGAACCCCGGGGCGTAGATCGGCGCCGTCAGCCCGGCCGCCCGGTACTGCCGGACGAACTGCACGGCCGCGGCCCCGGCGTAGGTGCAGAACACCGCCGCCGGCTGGATCGACCTGACCTGCTCCAAGGCGCCGGCGAAGAACCGGTTGCCCGGGTTTGGGTTGTCCTCGGTCTGGATCACACCGGAGGAGATCCGCGGGTCTTCCCGGCCGAAGGAGAACTTGAAACCGTCGATGACGTCCTTGCCGACCGTGTTGTCCGGAGCGATCAGCGCGATCTTGCCCTTGACCAGCCTGGCCAGGTAGGTGCCGAGGGCCAGGCCCGGCTCGTCGTTGACGTACGAGGTGCGCCAGATGTAGATCACGCCCTGCAGGTCCTTGGGCGAGGCGTTCGACCCGACCAGCGGCACCTGGTGCTGCTCCACCGCGTCGCGGACCGCCAGCATCACATCCGAGCTGGCCACCCCGGTCAGCGCCAGGACGTCCTGCTTGAGCAACCGGTCCAGCGCCGCCTTGCCGCTGTCCACGCTGGCGCCCTCGTCCTCGGTGATCAGCGTGACCGGGTGGCCGCCGAACTGCCCGCCATTGAGGTCGAGGTAGAGCTGGAAGCCGTTGAGCATCTCGTCGCCGACGGCCTTCAGGCTGCCGCTCCGGGGGACGAGCAGTCCGATCCGGACCGGCTCGGAGCTGGCCGGCGCCCGGTCCGGCTCGTCGCCGCCACCGGTGAACGCCGAACACGCGGCGGTGAGGCCGGCCCCGCCCAGCGCACCGAGGAGCTTGAGCGCCTCGCGACGGTCAAAGTGTGACACCAGGTTTTCCTCCCCAGCTCGCCCGGGTCTCGGGCGGTTAGGCCCACCCGGCGTTCTACCTTGCCGCTGGCTGGGCGTCAACGAATCATCTTCAACTTCACCCCGGGCGGGGCGGATGCCGTTTGGCGGTGACCGTACCCGGTGCGGAAGGATGGACCGCATGACCGAGGCATCGCGTCCCGCCGAAGAGACCAACAAGGCGGCTGAGAAGGACCAGCCGCCGCGTACTGTCGTGGTGGTCGGCCCGGACGGCCGGCCGGTCGGCACCGTCGAGGTCAGCGGTGACCAACCCGGCGAGGGCGACGGGGAGGACCCGGCCCGCCTGGTTGAGCAGCCGGCCAAGGTCATGCGGGTCGGCAGCATGATCAAGCAGCTGCTGGAGGAGGTGCGCGCGGCCCCGCTGGACGAGGCCGGCCGGCAGCGGCTGACCGAGATCCACCGGCGTTCCATCAGCGAGCTGGAGGACGGGCTCGCACCCGAGCTGCGCGAGGAGCTGGAGCGCCTCTCGCTGCCGTTCGACGAGGGCAGCACGCCCAGCGAGGCGGAGCTGCGGATCGCCCAGGCTCAGCTGGTCGGGTGGCTGGAGGGCCTGTTCCACGGCATCCAGGCGGCGCTGGTGGCCCAGCAGATGGCGGCCCGCATTCAGCTGGAGCAGATGCGTGCCGGCCGCCCTGCACTGCCGATGGGCGCCGGCGGGATCGTGCCCGGCATGTCCGGGCAGGTCGGCCAGCCGAGTACGCAGTCGCCGGAGACCAGTCGCACCGGCCAGTACCTCTAGCGACCGCGCGGAAACGAGGTGTCCGCCACTGGCGGCCAGCAGCTACCGTGTCCGGGCGTGGGGGAGCCTCGGAGGAGCGGAGGGCGGAGCGCGGAATGCCGCGGCCACCGGGTCGAGCGGTACGGCGGGCTCGTGTGGATGGTGATATGGCTGTGGCCGCTGCTCGGCCCGGCGGTCGCCGTCGCCAGCGGCCGGGCGGCTCCGGTGCTCCCGGCGGCCGTTGGCCTGGTCGCCTTCGTGGTGCTGTACCTGATCGTGATGTCCCTCGCCTGGGGCGACCAGGCGCCGCCCGCCAGCCGGCTGTTCGCCCTGCTCGGCGGGCTGGCGGTGGTGGGGCTCGCGCTCGCCGCCGGATACGCCGGGCAACCTGACGGCTGGCTGGTGACGCTGCTGTTCGTCGGCGTCGCCGGCGTCTCGGCGCTGCGGCCGCGGGCGCACGCGTTCGGCTGGCTGGCCAGCGTGATCGCCGCACTCGCCGCAATCGGCACGCTGCGCGGGGTGAGCGCCGGGGAGATCGCCTCAACCGCGTTCAGCTCCTTCATGGCGGGCGTCCTCGTCTTCGTCGTGCGCCGGATGAACCTGCTCATCGACCAGCTCCGGGCCACCCGGGCCGAGCTCGCCGAGGCCGCGGTGGCCCAGGAGCGGCTGCGCTTCTCCCGGGACCTGCACGATCTGCTCGGGCACACCTTGTCGGCGATCGTGGTGAAGGCGGCGACGGTCCGCCGGCTGGCCGAGCGCGACCCCGCCATCGCCGCCCGGGAGGCCGGCGAGATCGAGGAGATCGGCCGCCGGGCGCTGGTGGAGGTGCGGGAGGCGGTCACCGGCTACCGCGAGCGCGACTTCGCCACCGAGCTGGACGGGGCCCGCAAGGCGCTCGCCGACGCGGGCATCGAGGCGACGATCCGGGCGAGCGGCGACTCGCTGCCGGCGGCCGTGGAGAACGTGTTCGGCTGGGCGGTCCGCGAGGGCGTGACCAATGTGATCCGGCACAGCGGCGCCGGACGCTGCGAGATCGAGATCCAGCTGCTCGACGGGCACGCCGTCCTGGAGATCCGCGACGACGGCAAGGGCGGCGTGGCCGAGGCGGGGGGCAACGGGTTGCGCGGCATCGCCGAGCGGGTCCGCGCCGCGGGCGGGACGTTTGATTGTGGACCGTGCCCGGCCGGCGGCTTCCGCCTCACCGCCAGCGTCCCGCTGGTGGAGGCGGCTCAGCTGGTGAGCTGACCGGCGGAGGGCAGGCGTTCCAGGTACGCGGCCACTCCATCCTCGTCGTTGCTGCCGGTGACCTCATCGGCGGCGGCAAGTACGGCCGGATGGGCGTTCGCCACCGCCACCCCCCGCCCGGCCCACTCCAGCAACGGCAGGTCGGTGGCTGTCGCGTATACACATCTGACGCGG
>JADGHA010000440.1 GCA_019689695.1 Micromonosporaceae bacterium
GCTCCAGCCGGCCGGCGGTGTCCCGCACCGGGCCGGCGTTGCGGGTCACCGCGTCGGCGGCGAGCAGGTCGCCGGCGCGCGCCGCGGCGGCCGGCCCGACCGTGGGCACGTCATCCACCGGCGCCGGGGGTGGCGGCTGGGCACCGTGGACCAGCGGCGCCCCGGCACGCCGCCGCAGCGCGTGCACGGCCGCGGCGTCGAGCAGCTCCTCCGCGTTCCCGCCCGAGCGTGCCGTGCCGACCAGGGCGGCGCCGAGCAGGTCGGGCCAGCTTCGCGGCACGCTCACAACGCCACCAGCCGATTGCCGAGCCAGACGCTCAACGGGCGCAGCCCGGTGGCCGTCCACTCGCCGGCCACGGTCACGGGCCGCCCGCCCGCCGCGGCGACAAGCCGCCACGGCGCGCCGACGGCCGGGTCGAGCGGCACCCCGTCCCCGCCGTCCGCCAGGCACCACCGCCCGCCGGCCTTCGCCGGCACCACACCGCCGAGCACCATCGGCCACCGTTCCACCCAGGGGTCGGCCGCCAGCGCCTCGGCGTACTCCCGCATGGCGTCGGCGATGGGCCGGGCCGCCACGGCGGTGATCGGTGCGGCGGGTGCGTGCCGGCGCGCGATGATCACCCGCAGGTGCTCGGGGTAGAAGCACAGGTCGGCGTCGAGCTCGGTGCCGAGCACCAGGTCGGTGACGAAGACCTGGCCCGGCCCGGCGAACGACAGCACCAGCGCCGGCCGGCCGGTACGCGCGCCGCGCAGCCACACCCGGCGCACCATGAGGTTGTCCTCCAGCTCGTCGCGGACGCCGAGCACCTGCCACCGGTCGCGGACCGGCGGCGTGGCGCGCACCTCCTCGGCCGAGACGGGCAGGCCGACCCGCAGCCGCAGGGTGGCGGCGAGCTCGGGGGGCAGGCTCTCCAACCGGGGGAAGCCGGCGGTGAGCAACCGCAGCAGGCCCAGCTCGGCGAGCAGCCGCTCCGGGTCGCCCACGTAGCCGGCGAGATACCGGACCAGCCGGGCGGCGCCGGGCGCCTGGGCGTCGACCAGCCGGGCGGCCATCGCGTCCCAGTGGTCGTACCCGAGCTTGGCGGCGCCGGCCAGCCCGGCCCGGATCTGGTCGGCCAGCCAGCGGTCCAGCTCGGCCAGGCCGGCGGCGACCCGGGCGGCCCGGCGCGTGGCGGCCTTCTCGCCGGCCGCCCGGCCGGTGCCCTCGCCGCCGTTGCGTGCCTGCTCCTTCTCCCGCTCCACCGCCCGGGTCGCCCGCTCGGCGCGGCTGGCCTGCCAGTCGCGGACCCAGCCGGGCGCGGGCGCCTCGGGCACCGTGCCACCGGCCCACCGCAGCAGCATCGCCAGGGTGTGCTTGCAGGGGAACTTCCGGCTCGGGCAGGAGCAGCGGTACGCCGGCTCGGTCAGGTCCACACAGATCTGGTAGGGCTGGCGGCCGCTGCCCTGGCACAGCCCCCACACGGTCGGCGGCAGCTGCTCGTCGGCGCTGAGGCCGACCTCGCACCAGGCCTTGTCAGCGGCGAGCGCCCGGGCGGCCCGCTGCGCGGAGGCGTCCGGCGCGAGCGACAGCACCTGGTCGGCGCTCCACCGGGGGAGGGCGTCCGCTACCACAGAACCAGGCACAGTTAGAGAGCCTAGCCACGCGGTACGACACACCCTCTTCCCCGCGATCGGGGAGTTGCCGCCCCTGGCAAGGGTGGTCTCGGGGCCGCTTTGTTCAGACCGTGGGGTGAACGGGTGTCGGGCATGGCTCGATCCGGTCCGCCAGCCGGTGCAGGGCGCGGGCCGCGACGTGGCGGGCCGCGGTGGCGGCGGTGCGCCAGCGGGCCGGCCGGTCCGGGACGACCGGCGCGTCCGGCCGCGCAGACAGCACGCTGCGGCGGTAGGCGCTCATCGCGGCGAGCGCACCGAATTGCTGGTCCATGTCAACTCCATCCATGGGGGGCCGGGCCGGTCGACGCCCGGACGACCAGCTCGGTGGGGAGCAGGACGCGCCGGGAGGCCGGATCGTCGGGCGGGTCGAGCAGCAGCTCGCCCGAGCGGCGGCCGCGCTCGATCGGGTCCTGGCGGATCGTGGTGAGGCCGGCGGCGCCGGCCTCCGGGATGTCGTCGAAGCCGGTGACCGACACGTCGCGTCCGGGCCGCAGCCCGCGCACCGCCAGCGCGTCGAGCACGCCGAGCGCGAGCAGGTCGGTGACGGCCAGGATGGCGGTCGGCCGGTCTGCGCGGTCGAGCGCGTACGCGGCCGCCCGCGCGCCGTCCTCGCGGCTGTTCGCCGCGGCGCTCAGGACGGTGATGTCGGCCCACGCGACGCCCGCCTCCGCGAACGCGTCGCGGAAGCCGCGCAGCCGTTCGCCGGCCGTGTAGTACCGCACCTCTTCGGGGGAGGCGATGTGGACCGGGGCGGTGATCCGCTCCGGGACCACGTAGTCGGACAGGAATGCGACCTGGCGATGGCCGAGCGCGACCAGGTGCGCGGCGGCGGCCCGGGCCGCCCCCCGCTCGTCGATGCCCACGTAGAGCACATCGGGCCGGTCATCGTCGTGCTGCTCGCTGGTGACGATCGGCAGCCCCCGGGAGCGGATCGCGTCGGTCGCCCAGTGCCACTCCGGCACGCAGTAGATGCAGAAGCCGTCCACCGCGGCGTTCTGCACCGCGTGGATGCCGGCCTTCTCGTCGCCGGCCAGCGGCACCAGCAGCAGCCCGCTGTCGTACCGCTCGGCCGCCTCGGAGACGCCCCGCAGGTACTGCACTGCGTATGGGTCGGTGAAGGCGTAGGGGAGTGAGTCGGTGAACAGCACGCCGATGGCGCCGGCGCGGCCGCGTCGCAGTGAGCGGGCGGCCGGGTTGGGCCCGGGATAGCCGATCTTCCGCGCGACCTCGAAGATCTTCTCCCGCAGCTCGGCGGAGAGCTGGTCCGGGTTGCTGTACGCGTTCGACACGGTGCTGCGCGAGACGCCCACGGCGTCCGCCACGGTCTGCAAGGTCGGTCTCACCGCCCCGGCCCTTCTGTATCGATCCAGAAGTCTTCTGGATCGATACAGTAACCCGGGCGAGCCGCCCGCGCAACCCGTCCAAAAAGTGATCGAACCAACTTCGCGTATCTGACCCGTCGGCACGGACGGCACCCGGTCAGATACGCGAAGCTGGTTCGATCAAGAGAGTCCTCTCGGGTTGAGCGTGCCCACGTCGCGGACGAGCTTGGCGGCGACCGCCAGCAGCCATGCTGCATTCGCGGCGATCTAGGAGTTGTGGTGGGTATAAGCCGGGCGAAACGGGCCCACAGCTCCTAGATCGCGGTGGAGAGCGGGGGCGGTGGGGTGGACCGGGTGTAGCTGGTGCGGAAGAAGCCGCGCACCCGGCGGCCGATGCCGAGGTTGTGTGCGATCTCGATGGGCCGAATGGGAT
>JADGHA010000441.1 GCA_019689695.1 Micromonosporaceae bacterium
CGACGTCGCCGAGGACCTCGGCCGCGGCCGGCTCTACCTGCCGGAGGAGGATCTGGACCGGTTCGGGGTCAGCCGGCACGACCTGGTCGCGGCCGCCGCGCGGCGGGCGGCCTCCCCGCCGATCAAGAAGCTCATCGCGTACGAGGTGAGCCGCGCCCGGGCGCACTATGCCGCCGCCGCCAACGGGCTGGACCTGCTCCCGCCCGGTTCACGTGCCTGTATCCGAGCCGCGTACCGCCTCTACGGCGGGATCCTGGACGAGATCGTCCGGGCCGACCACGACGTCTTCAGCCGCCGGGCGGTGGTACCCAACCGACGTCGGCTCGCCGTGGTCACGCGCTGCGTCCTGACGGACCACGCACAGTCTAGAGTGGGCCGGTAGCGGCACGCGTCGTATGCGGCAGGTTCGATTCCGGTAACCGCTCCCGATCGAGCGCGTTCGTCATTCGGGGGTGCACTGGGCCAACCCGGGGGGACGGCTATGCGGGCGAGCGAACGGCGCGCCGAAATCGACCGGATTCTCGGTGCCGGTGGCGAGGTGAAGGTGGTCGACCTCGCGGAGCGGCTTCATGTCACACCGTCGACGATCCGCCGGGACCTGGACCGGCTGCGCAGCGAGGGGAGGCTGACCCGGACGTACGGCGGGGCGGTCGGCGGCGGGCACCCGGGCGCCGGGCCGGCGCCGCACGAGCGGGCGATGCCCGCCCGCCGGCAGAAGGACCTTATCGGCCGGTGGGCGGCGGCCCAAATCCGCGACGGCGAGACCGTCCTGCTGGATGCCGGCACCACCACCGGCCGGGTCGCCCACCACCTGCGCGACCGGCAGCGGCTCACCGTGGTCACCAACGGGCTCACGCCCCTGATCGAGCTGGCCCAGGCCAGCCGGGTGGAAGTGATCGTGCTGGGTGGCAGCTTCCGCCGCACCGGTCAGGGCTTCGTCGGGCCGCTCACCGAGCTGACCCTGAGCCGGCTCAGCGCCGACAAGGTCTTCCTCGGCGCGGACGGGCTGGTCGGCGATCGCGGGATCTGCGAGTCCAGCCTGGTCCAGGCCAGGTGCAAGGAGCTGATGGCCGAGTGCGGCCGTGAGGTCTTCGTGCTCGCCGACGCCAGCAAGATCGGCCGTGCGCCGTACGACGCCTGGGCACCGCTGGACCGCCCGTACACCCTGGTCACCGACAGCGGGGTGACCGAAGATCAGCTCGCGCCGTTCCGCGAACGCGGACACGTGTCGATCGTCGTCGTGCCGGTGCCGGTCCGGCCCCGCTCCGGGAACCGTGACGAACAGCCGGGCGAATAGTAGGGCTGGCACTACCCCTTCAGGGGTGCTCGCTGTATTTCCCGCCCGTCGGCGCGCTCGTAGCGTCCTCGATGAGATCGCTGCATCAGCGCGGGCTGACGAGGGGGTGAGTCATGAGTGCCGGCACACTGGCTGTCGGGGCGGCCGCAGTCGTGCACGCCAGACCTGCCGGGCACGACGAGCTGCCGAGGCCGTACCGGTGGCCGGTCGCGGTGCTGCTCCACCTTGCGCCCGGCGCTGCGGTGATGGCCGGCTACCTGGCGCTGCTGCCCCTGGTCCGCGCTCTCCAGGCTCCGGCGAGCCTCGCCCTCACCGGCGCGGTCGCGCTCATCGGAGTACCGGTCCAGCTGGGTTTTCTGCGCCACGCGCGGCGCCGCGAACAGGGCAACGTCGTCGCCTACCGGCGATTCCTGCCCACCGGCCGGCTCGCCGCGCTCGCCGGCTCCTGCCTGGCGCTCGCCGCCGGCCTGTACCTGTGGCTGGAGCCGCTCGCTGGCATGCTCGAGCGGGACGTTCTCGGCTGGCTACCCGCCGCCTGGTTCGCCGTGGACGACTCCGGGGTGCCACGGACCGCGCTGGCGGGTGCGCTGCTGCTCAGCCTGGTCGTGGACGGCCTGGTCGGCCCGGTGGTGCGGGAGCTGTACTTTCGCGGGCACCTGATGCCCCGGCTGCCGGTCGCGGCCGCCCCGGCCGGCTGGCTGCTGGCGCCGCTGGCGAGCGCTGCCCTGTATGCGGTACAGCACCTCTGGCAGCCCCAGCTCATCCTGCTCGTCTTCGCCGTGCAGGCCGTGCTGGGCGTACTGGTATGGCGGACCCGCTGCCTCGCGGTGGCCGTGGTGGTCCACGCGGCGTGCAACGTCCTCGCGACCGGCCTGACCCTGCTGGCGGTGCTGTAGCCGTCCTGCCGGCTGCTCTGGCGGCGGCCGCGGTTGCGCTGGCGGGATGGTCGGCTGTGCTGGCGGGACGGTCGGCGGCTGTGCTGGCGGGACGGTCGGGGCCTCGGCGGGAATTCTTCGCCGGCCAGGGGGTACGGGCCGGCCCATGTCGCAGTTCCCGTTCGAGGCGCAGCTCCGCTCCGGGTGGGCGGTACTCAAGCGCAGCTTCCGAGAGTTCCAGGACGAAGACGTGTTCGACTGGGTCTCCGCGCTGACCTACTACGCGGTGCTGTCGATCTTTCCCGTGCTGCTCGCCGTGGTCTCGTTCGTGGGCCTGATCGGTGGGCCGGCGGTGCGGCCGATGATGGACAACTTCGACGCCGCCGCGCCTCCTGGCCCGGTCAGCGACATCCTCTTCACCGCCCTGGACAACCTGCAGCGCAGCCGCGGCCAGGCGTTCGTGCTCTTCGTCGTCGGGCTCGCCGCGGCGCTGTGGGCGGCCACCGGCTACGTCGGCACCTTCAAGCGTGCCGCCAACGAGCTGCTCGGCACCACCGACGAGCGGCAGATCCTGAAGAGCAACTGGGTCCGCCTCGGCGTCCCGTTCGTGGTCGTGGCCCTGATGACGCTCGCCGCCGTGATGGTGACGTTCACCGGTGGCCCGGCCACCACCATCGGGCGCATGCTCGGCGTCGGCTCCACCGGCACCCTGGTGTGGAACATCCTGAAATGGCCGGCGGCTGCCGTCGTGGTCGCCGCCATGCTGGTGATCCTCTACCGGACCGCGCCGACGGTGAGGCGGCCCAACTACCGCGGGGTCACCCCGGGCATCGCCGTGGCGACGCTCATCTGGCTGGTCGCCTCAGCGCTGTTCGCCCTGTATGTGGCCAAGTTCAGCGCGTACAACCAGACCTATGCCGCACTCGCGGTGGTGGTCATTTTCCTGGTCTGGCTCTGGGTCACCAACGGCGTCGTCCTGCTCGGTGTGCAGTTCGACATCGACATGCGGCGGTCCCACGCGCTGGAGGCGGGGCGGCACCGGGACGAGGAACCGTCCGGCGAGACGCGCGACGTGCCGGCGGAGGTCGGGCGGGCGCGGGTCGAGGCGGAGAGCCAGCCGCCACGCGGCCGGATCCACCCGTCCTGATCCACCCGTCCTGATCCACCCGTCCTGATCAGGCCCCGGCCGGGCTGGCCGGGCCGTTCGCGTGCCGGGCCGGCACGATC
>JADGHA010000442.1 GCA_019689695.1 Micromonosporaceae bacterium
CCGGCGCCCCCACCGAGCCTCCCGCCGCGGTCGCCCGGGGCGGCGAGTACGTGGTCGTCCACCCCGGGGCGAGTGTGCCCGCGCGCGCCTGCCCGCCGGAGCGCTGCGGCGAGATCGTGGCCGCGCTGGCCGCCGCCGGGCGGCGGGTGCTGGTCACCGGCGGGCCGGACGAGCGCGAGCTGACCGCCTCGGTGGCCGGCCGGTCCGGTGTGGACCTCGGCGGGCGCACCGACCTGGGCCAGCTCGCCGCGGTGCTCGCCGGGGCGCGCTGCGCGGTGGTGGCCAACACCGGCCCGGCGCATCTCGCGGCCGCGGTGGGCACCCCCGTGGTCAGCCTCTTCGCCCCTACCGTCCCCTTCGGACAATGGGGACCGTACCGGGTGCCCTGGGTCCGCCTGGGCGACGCCGCCTCGGCCTGCCGGAACACGCGGGCGACCACCTGCCCGGTACCCGGGCATCCGTGCCTGTCCACGGTCGACCCGAGCGAGGTGGTCGCCGCGGTGGCCACGCTGGATCGGGTCCGCGGATGAACATTCTGATCTGGCACGTGCACGGTGCCTGGACCACCGCCTTCGTCCAGGGCAAGCACCGGTACCTGCTGCCCACCACACCCGACCGCGGCCCGTACGGGCTGGGCCGGGCGCGCACGTACCCGTGGCCGGAGAACGCCGTCGAGGTCAGCCCGGAGCAGCTGGCGCACACCGAGGTGGACGTCGTGGTGCTGCAGCGGCCCGGTGAGGAGGAGCTGGCGCGCCGCTGGCTGCGCCGCGCGGTGCCGACGATCTATGTGGAGCACAACACCCCGAAGGGCGATGTGCCCAACACGCGCCACCCGATGGCCGACCGGGACGACGTTCTGCTGGTGCACGTGACCCACTTCAACGAGCTGTTCTGGGACAACGGCTCCACCCGTACCGAGGTGGTCGAGCACGGCATCCCCCAACCGGCCGCCACCTACACAGGGGAGCTGGAGCGCATCGCGGTCGCGACCAACGAGCCGGTGCGCCGCTGGCGGGTCACCGGTACCGACCTGATGCCGCGCTTCGCCGCGGTCGCCCCGCTGGACGTGTTCGGCATGGGCGTGGCCGGCCTGCCGCGGCGGCTCGGGCTCCCGGCGGACCGGCTGCGCGCGTACGACGATCCGACCCAGGCCGCGATGCATGCCGAGCTGGCCCGCCGGCGGGTGTACCTGCACCTGCCCCGGTGGACCTCGCTCGGCCTGAGCCTGCTGGAGGCGATGGCGATCGGCATGCCGGTGCTGGCCCTGGCCACCACCGAGGCGGTCGTCGCGGTTCCTCCCGGCGGCGGAGTGCTCGACACCAAAGTGGACACCCTGGTGGAGGCCGCCGAGTGGTTGCTGCGGGATCCGGACGCCGCGCGGCGGATGGGTGAGCGCGCGCAGCGGGCCGCCGCCACGCGGTACGGCGTGGACCGGTTCCTCAGCGACTGGGACCGACTGCTGGAGACCGCCTCCGGGCAGCTGGGCGGGGAGTGAGAAAGGTGGAGCGATGCGCATCGCGATGATCTCCGAGCACGCCAGCCCGCTGGCCGCCCTGGGCGGGGTGGACGCGGGCGGGCAGAACCTGCACGTGGCGGAGCTGTCCGCGGCCCTGGCCCGGCAGGGGCACGAGGTGCGCGTCTACACCCGCCGGGACGCCGTCCGGCAACCGGCCACAGTGGAGGTCACGGACGGCGTGACGGTGGTGCACGTGCCGGCCGGGCCGGCCGAGCCCATCGGCAAGGACCAGCTGCTGCCGTACATGGGTGACTTCGGCGCCTGGGTCGCCCGGCAGTGGCGGGACGGCACCTGGGTGCCGGACGTGGTGCACGCCCACTTCTGGATGAGCGGGCTGGCCGCGGTGCGCGCCGGCCGCGAGTGCGGCGTGCCGGTGGTGCAGACCTACCACGCGCTGGGCACCATCAAGCGGCGCTACCAGGGCGTCAAGGACACCAGCCCACGCGAGCGGGTCGGCTACGAGCGGGCGCTGGGCCGGGCGGTGGACCGGGTCATCGCCCAGTGCCGGGACGAGGTGGCCGAGCTGGTCCGGCTCGGCGTGCCCCGCGGCCGGATCAGCGTGGTGCCATCCGGTGTGGACCTGCAGCGCTTCACGCCGGACGGTCCGCAGGTGCCGCGCGATCCGGAGCGGCCACGCGTGCTCACCGTCGGGCGGCTGGTCGAACGCAAGGGGTATGCCGAGCTGATCCAGGCGATGCGCCTGGTGCCGAAGGCCGAGTGCGTCATCGTCGGCGGGCCGCCCGCGGACCAGCTGGCGCGCGACCCGCTGGCCCGAGAGCTGCGCGAGCTGGCGCGCGCGCACCGGGTGGCCGGGCGGGTGCGGCTGGTCGGCGCGGTGCCGCGCGAGCAGATGCCGCGCTGGTACCGGTCCGCGGACGTGCTGGCCTGCGCCCCCTGGTACGAGCCGTTCGGGCTGACCCCGCTGGAGGCGATGGCGTGCGGGGTGCCGGTGGTGGCCACCGCGGTCGGTGGGCTGACCGACACCGTGGTCGACGAGCTCACCGGCGAGCTGGTGCCGCCGCGGGATCCCGCGGCGCTCGGCCGTACCCTGCGCCGGCTGCTGGACGACCCGGTGCGGCGGTTGGCGTACGGGACCGCCGCGGTGGACCGGGTCCGCCAGTGCTACTCCTGGCACCGCACCGCTGACCAGCTCGCCATGATCTACGCCGCGGTCAGCGCGGCACCGACGGAGGTCGTGGCGTGATGCGGCCGACGGGGGACGGCGGGTGGGACCACCGCGGAGGCGACCTGCTCGACCGGCACCTGGCGGCGCTGTCCGCCACGCTGGGCCGGTTCCGGCCGGCCGGCGCGCGGCTGGAGCGCTGGGGGCGCGAGCTGGCCTGGACCGTCGGCCGCGGCGGGCGGCTGCTGGTGGCCGGCAACGGCGGCAGCTCGGCCGAGGCGCAGCACCTCACCGGCGAGCTGGTGGGCAAGCTGCGCGACGACCGGCCCGCCCTGTCCGCGATCGCGCTCTGCGCCGACGTGGCCTCCCTCACCGCGGTCGGCAACGACTACGGGTACGAGCAGCTGTTCGCCCGCGGCGTGCGCGCGCACGGTCGGCCGGAGGACATCCTGCTGCTGATGACCACCAGCGGGCGCAGCCCCAACCTGCTCGCCGCTGCCCGCACCGCCGCCGACATCGGTGTGCGGTGCTGGGCGCTGACCGGCCCCGCACCCAACCCGCTGTCCGACATCTGCCCCGACACCCTGGCCGTCCCGTCCCGGGATCCGCAGGTGGTGCAGGAGCTGCACCTGGTGGCCGTGCATGTGCTGTGCGAGTACGTCGACCTGGAGCTGCCCGCAGTGCTGGGCGGTGCCGTGGGGGAGGCGGGTGGACCGGCCGGGGCGGTGGTGCCGGCGTGAGAAGCC
>JADGHA010000443.1 GCA_019689695.1 Micromonosporaceae bacterium
CGCGACGATCGACCCTAACGCGACACCGGCGAGCGACTTCCGCCCGTACCCCGCCACCCTTCCCCCGGCCGAGCCAGGCGTTCATCGCGTGACGCTGCGCATCAGCGACCAGACCCGACCGGTCGCCCCCGGCGTCACCCAGCGCATGTGGACGTTCGGCGGTACCGTCCCCGGGCCGGCCCTGCGCGGACGGGTCGGCGACCGGTTCATCGTCACGCTGGTCAACGACACCGACATGACCCACTCGATCGACTTCCACGCCAGCCGGGTCGCCCCCGACCTGGCCATGCGCGACATCCCACCCGGCGGCCGCCTGGTCTACCAGTTCACTGCCGAGCATGCCGGAGCGTGGATGTACCACTGCGCTACCAAGCCGATGACCCAGCACATCGGCAACGGCATGTACGGCGCGGTCGTCATCGACCCGCCCCACCTCGCACCCGTCTCCGCCGAGTACCTCCTCGTCCAGTCCGAGCTCTACCTCGGGCCGGACGGACAGCCCGCGGACGCCGCCAAGACCGCCAACGGCACACCGGACGCCGTCGTCTTCAACGGATACGCCGACCAGTACCGTCACCGGCCGCTGCCTGCGCCGGTGGGCGGCCGGGTACGGATCTGGGTGGTCAACGCCGGCCTGGAACGGCCCAGCTCATTCCACGTGGTCGGTACGCAGCTCGACACCGTCTTCGCCGACGGGGCCTACCTCGTCCGGCCGGGCAACCCGGCGCGCGGGGCGGCGCAGGCGCTCGCCCTCCAGCCGGGCCAGGGTGGGTTCGTCGAATTCACTCTTCCGGCACCCGGCCACTACCCGTTCCTCACCCACCTCATGGTCGACGCGGAGCGGGGCGCGGCGGGCGTCCTGGCGGCGACCCGCTGACGGGAGGCGACATGCTCGGCCTGTGGTCCCTGGTGCGCTTCGTCCACGTGCTGTCGGCCATGGTCTGGGTGGGCGGGCAGCTCACCCTGACTGCGATGCTGCTGCCCGTGGTGCGCGCCCGCCTCGCGGCCGCCGACCGCGCCGACGTGATGCGCCGCATCGGCCGGCGGTTCGGCATGTTCACCATCACCGTGTTCCTGCCGGTCCAGGTGGGCACCGGGGCGCTGCTCGCCTGGCGGCGGGAGGTCACTTTCGCCTCGCTGGCCCACCCCGGGTACGGGCGCACCCTGCTGGCCAAGCTCATCGTGTTCACCTTCGTCCTGGCGGTCTCCGGCCTGCACGGCTGGGCGCAGGGAACCCGCCGCGCCAGCTGGGCGCGCAGCTTCGCGCTCGGCTCCCTCCTCGGCTCGATCGTCATCGTGCTGCTCGCCACCGCCCTGCCTCACACCTGACGGTGCACACCTGACTGTGCGCCGGCCGCGCCACCCGTTGCGGGCGAATCAGGCGCGTGTCAGGCGCGCATCAGGGCCGGCCGGACCATCGGCACCAGCGGTTGCCCGGCGAGGAGGTGCGATGACGACTGCTGTCGAGGCCGAGGGCCTGGTCAAACGGTTCGGCGCGACGGTTGCGCTGGACGGCGTGGACCTGACGGTTCCGGCGGGTACCGTCCTGGGACTGCTGGGGCCCAACGGTGCCGGCAAGACGACGGCCGTGCGGATCCTGGCCACGCTGCTGCGTCCGGACGCCGGGCGTGCCAGCATCCTCGGCCACGACATCCGCCGGAACCGCTGGCGGGTGCGCGAGCTGATCGGCCTCACCGGCCAGTTCGCCGCCGTGGACGAGAACCTCACCGGCATGGAGAATCTCATCTTCCTCGCCCGGCTGCTCGACCAGCCGCGGGCGCAGGCCCGGCACTCGGCGCAGTCCCTGCTGGAGCGTTTCGACCTCGCCGGCGCCGCCGGGCGGACGGCCCGCACCTACTCCGGTGGCATGCGCCGGCGGCTGGACCTCGCCGCGTGCCTGGTCGGCCGCCCGCGGGTGCTCTTCCTCGACGAACCCACCACCGGGCTGGACCCGACGGCACGCAGCCAGCTCTGGGAGATCATCCGCGACGAGGTCCGCGGCGGCTTGACGGTGCTGCTCACCACGCAGTACCTCGAGGAGGCGGACCAGCTCGCCAGCCAGATCGTGATCATCGACCACGGGAAGGTGGTGGCGCGCGGCACCCCGGCGGAGCTGAAGCAGCGTACCGGCGGCCAGACGCTGCAGGTACGCCCGGCCGCGCCGGACGCCCTGCCGCGCGTCGCCGCGATCGTGGCCGAGGTGGTGGGCCGCAACGACACGGCGGCGGGCGTGGTCACCGCGCCCGTCCGCTCGCCCGCCGCCGTGCCGGAGGTGCTGCGCCGGCTGGATGCCGCCGGTATCGCCGTCCTCGAACTGTCCGTCCGCCAGCCCAGCCTCGACGACGTGTTCAAGCAGCTCACCACCGAAGGAGTCAGCTCGTGACCAGCACCGCCCACGTCGACCGGTCCGCGCTCGGGCTGGGCCGCGGCAGGACCTTCCGGCTGTACCGCCCCATCCGGCAGAGCGGCACTGTGGCGTGGCGGCTGCTGGTCCAGACCAAGCGCAACCCGGAGCAGTTCGTCGAGGTCGGCATCCAGCCGCTGATGTTCGTCTTCCTGTTCGCCTTTGTTCTCGCCGGCCAGCTCGCCGGATCCCGCGCGGCGTACCTCCAGTACGCCCTTCCCGGGCTGATCGTGCAGTCCGCCGTCCTGGTCAGCGCGCGGACCGCCATCGGCGTCAACAGCGACGTCACGAACGGGCTCTTCGACCGGCTGCGCAGCCTGCCGATCTCCCAGGTGGCGCCGCTCCTCGGCCGGATGCTCTCGGACTTCGTCATGCTGCTGTGGTCGGTGGGGATCCTGCTGGGCGTAGGTACCCTGCTGGGCTTCCGGGTCAGGACCAGCTGGGTGCAGCTGCTCCCCGTCCTCGCGCTGCTGCTCGTCTTCATGCTCGCGTTCTCCTGGGCCGGGGTGTACCTGGGCCTGGTGGCGTCCTCCCCGGAGAGCGTGCAGGCGCTCGCGTTCGGGCTGATGCTGCCGCTCACCTTCGTCAGCGGCGCCTACATCCGGGTCTCCACCATGCCCGGCTGGTTGCAGGCCGTGGTGAAGGTCAATCCGGTCTCGACCCTCGCCGACGCCATCCGCGGCCTGCTGGTGTCCGGCCCGGTCGGCCGGCCGGTCGGCGAGACCCTGCTGGCCTGTGCGGTCATCGCGATCGTCTTCGTTCCGCTGGCGCTTCGCGCGTACCGGCGCGAGCGGTGAACCGGTCGACCGCCGTGAGCGGACCCATGGCCGCCGGGTAGCCCGGCGGTCCCACGGATCACCCGGCAGCGACCAACTGATGCAGCAGGGTCTCGATCTCCTCCGCGGCGGCCGCCCCGGGCGGGGCGGCCGGCGGCCGGGCGGGCGTGGGCGGCACGGCGGCACAGACCGCC
>JADGHA010000444.1 GCA_019689695.1 Micromonosporaceae bacterium
GAGGTGGACGAGCAGGCCCGCGGTGCCGGCTTGGGACGGCGGCTGGCCGCGGCCGCCCGCCATCTGGTGCCGGACGGGCGGCCGGCCTGGGCCCAGATCGCCCCCGGCAATGCGGCCAGCGTCCGCGCCTTTCTCGCCGCGGGCTACCGGCCCGTCGGCGCCGAGGCCCTCCTCGTCCGCGACGTCAGCGTCGAGCTGGGGTGAGTACCACGACGTGGGCATTCCGCGCCGGGTGACCTCGTGACCGACGCGTCGCCCGAGGCGCGCCGACGCTGCGTCAGCGGCGGCGGTCCATCTCGCCGGGCGGCATGACGACCACCATCACCAGGCGTACGGGTTCGGTGCCGCAGTTGCGGTACGCGTGCCAGTGGTCCGCCTGGAACTCGATGGTCTGCCCGCTGTGGACCTCGTAGTCGGTTCCGTCCACGCTGACCGTCACGGAGCCGGTCAGGACGTGCACCAGCTCCCGCGTGCCCCGGGCGTGGTCGGCGGACCGGTGGTTCTCGCCCGGGGCGAGTCGCCACTCCCACAGCTCGACGCCGGTGGTGCCGCCCGTACTGGCCAGGAGTCGGCCGAACCCGCCGAGGTGGCCGCGCCACAGCACCGGCGCCTGGTCCGCGGCCGCGACGTGCACCACCCGCTCGGTGGCCGGTTCCAGTAGCCGTCCGATGGGCACGCCGAACGCGTCGGCGAGCCGGCAGAGCGTACCGACACTGGGGTTGGTCCGGGCGGCCTCGATGTGGACCACCATGCCCTTGCTGACACCGGATCGTCCGGCGAGCTCATCCAGGGACCAGCCGCGGGCGGTGCGCAGGGCGCGGACGTGTTCGGCGACCGCCGCGGTCACCTCGCCCACGCGCGCCGAGCCAGTGTCGGTCAAATCATTGTCCTCTACGGTCAAGATTGTGGTACAACCGTGCCGTGCTCCCCATTGTCCTCGCCGCCGCGTCGGCACTCATCTGGGGCACCGCGGACTTCTCCGGAGGCAAGGCCTCCCAGCGCGGCAACCCGCTGGCGGTAACCGTGGTCTCGCAGATACTCAGTGTGCCGATCCTCGCCGTCTGCCTGCTGCTCGTGCCCGGCGAGCCCCGGGTCGCGGACCTGGTCTGGGGCGCAACCTCTGGAGCGGCCGGCGTCGCCGGGATCGTGCTGCTCTACCGGGCGCTGGCGGGTGGCGCGATGGCCGTCGTCGCACCGGTCACCGCGGTCACTGCCGCAGTCGTGCCGATGGCGGTCGGGCTCCTCGTCTCGCGTACGCCCGGAACCGCCGCCCTGGCCGGTGCCGGCTGCGCGATCGTCGCGATCGCACTGGTGAGCCTCGGCCCCGGCGGCGGTCGCGGCTCGGTGACTGGTGGGCTGGTCGGGTTGGCTCTGCTCGCCGGCGTGCTGTTCGGGCTGTTCTTCGCGCTGCTCGGGCAGGCGTCCGAGCAGTCCGGGATGTGGTCGCTGGTCGGCGTGCGGTTCGCCTCGATCGGTGTCGGGCTGGCCTGGGCGGCGGTGACACGGACGCCGCTGCGGCTCTCCAGCAGGGTCATGCGCTGGGCGGCCCTCGCCGGTCCGCTGGACACCACCGCGAACGCCTTCTACATTGCCGCGGCCGCGCGCGGCCACCTCACCATCGTCGCCGCGGTGGCCTCGCTCTACCCGGCCACCACCGTCCTGCTGGCGTTCCTGGTCGACCGCGAAAAGATGCGCCTCGCCCAGGTCGCCGGGCTGGGCCTGGCCGCCGCGGCGCTCGTGCTCACCGCCTCCTAGCCCTAGGCTGGCACCTGTGAGGGTCGCCGTCTGCCAGCTCAACTCGCGCGAGGACCGCTCCGCCAACCTCGCGGTCGCTCGTGACCTGCTCGACCGGGCCGCGGCGGCCGGCGCCGACCTCGCGGTACTTCCGGAGTACGTGGACTACCTGGGCCCGGCCGCGGGTGCGCCCAAGCCGGAGCCGGTCGACGGCGAGTTCGCCGCGTTCTTCGCCGAGGCCGCCCGGCGGCTGGGCATCTGGCTGCTCGCCGGGTCTTTCCACGAGGTCAGTGCCGAACCGGACCGGACATACAACACGTCGCTGGTCTTCGACCGCGCTGGCGAGCTGGCGGCGGTCTATCGGAAGATCCACCTGTACGACGTGGAGATTCCCGGACGAGTCTCCTACCAGGAGTCGCGGACGGTGGCGCCTGGGACCGAGACCACCGTGGTCGACATGGAAGGCGTACGCGTCGGCCTTTCGATCTGCTACGACCTGCGCTTCCCCGAGCTCTACCGTCGGCTGGCGATCGCCGGCGCGCAGGTCCTGGTGGTACCGGCGGCGTTCATGATGCACACCGGGCGGGACCACTGGGAGGTCCTCCTGCGGGCGCGCGCCATCGAGAACCAGTGCTACGTGGTGGCCGCGGGGCAGATCGGCGACCACGAGCCGGGACGGACCTGCTTCGGGCGCAGTATGGTGATCGATCCGTGGGGGACCGTCCTCGCGCAGGCCCCGGACACCATCGGCGTGACCGTCGCCGACCTGGACCTGGACCGGCTCGCCACGATCCGTGCCGAGCTACCCAGCCTGGCCAACCGCAGGCTGCCGATCTGAGGCCCGGTCACCCGTCGAGGTGCCCGGTCGCACCACTGGGTGCGCGTCGGTGTTGGGTCCCGGGTCCGGCTGGCGGTGCTGTCCGGGGTGCCTGATCGGCGCTAGCGCCCCTGCGCCAGGATGCCGACCGCAGCGAAGGCCACCGCGGCCGCACCGCTCACCAGCAGCGCGGTGGTCATCCGTGACCGGCCGCGGCGGGCCAGCCGGCGCACCGACACGGCGAGCAGCAGCACAACGAAGATGCCGATGACCAGCTGCCAGAACGGGAACAGCAGGCCGAGCAGCGCGTCAGCGGCGAGTGGGGCCGGTGAGGCGGTCATGCCGTCCACTGTGACATGGATTCAGCCGGGTGCGACGGGCCACAGCGCAGCGAGTTGACGCCGCGACGGCGTCCGCGTACCTTAGCTGACTGCCCGGCGGCGCTGGAGCCCCTCGGTTCCGGCCGGCCACACAACCAGGCCGGCGATCCGATTTGGCATCGCGGCGCTGAGCGGGTAATGTAGGACAGCCGGCAGGAGCCGGGCAGGAGGACCCGCGAGGGTCCCTCGGCCGGTCTGCCGGGTTCCCTTCCAAGTCGATCGTCACTGAGACGGTGGCGTGCCGGCGTGGAAGTGGGACAACGGGCGGTGCGGGACAAACCCGAACATTCGGTTTGACACCGCGAAACCGGCCGAGTACGGTAAAACGGCTGCCTCACGGCGGCGTTTGTTTCTTGAGAACTCAACAGGGTGCTTGTGATGCCAGTGCCATTTTGGTTCCCGTTGGCGCCGGCCTCGTGTTTGGGGTTGGTGTTTGGGTTT